>JBHLQZ010000086.1:0-6723 GCA_048883065.1 Candidatus Thorarchaeota archaeon
ACATTTAGTTTTTATATTTTTCATCCTTTGATGTAGTAAAATCATCGTTCTTTGTTTTCTAAATAATAAAAATGAGGATATCAATACTATGTTAAAATGTAAACATACATGCCCTGATTGTGGTGAGACATGGGAATGCTCATTCCCATACTTTTCCGAATTCAAATATTTCAAAACTACAGTGAAAAATGGTTACTATTGTAATGCTTATTGTCCTAATTGTCAACCAGAGAAGAGAAAAGAAATAGATGATCTTTTTAAAGATATGTCAGAAACAGGATATATCAACTCTTTCCACGAACAAAACCTGAAAACACAAGAAGTATAGAGGTAAATTAATGAAAGGAATTATCAAAAGAATACTACCTATCAAAGGTTTTGGTTTTATAAAAAGAGAAGGAAAGGAGGAAGATGTCTATTTTCATTGGTCCAAAACAAAAGATGACTTCTATTATCTCAGAGAAGGAGATGAAGTAGAATTTGAGATAAAAGAAACTAAAAAAGGATCACAAGCTATTAATGTAACAACAATTTTTTAGTTAAATAGAATTCTGACTATCATTTAATTATTACTAGATGAATATATTCTATCTTATTCTTTCACTATTGAAAAAAACAAGGATTTTAGTTTGTATAATTTCAGCTGTTTTATTTCTTCACTTTCCTTCGTTCAGCACTTCTTTTAACTTCTCGTAACTTCTCGTCTTTCAGAGTTTTTTCAAGTTCAGCTAATTTTTTTTCTAATTTAGCAACATCTTGATCTAAAGCTGTTGCTCTTTCTCTTCTGGCAAGCTCTGCTTCAACAGAGTAGAGAAGTATTAACTCTTGAAAAACATCAAGCAACTGATCGGTCCTGTAAGGATCTTTCAAATTCTTCCAGTGTCTAGTATCATCCTTAGTTTTCTTTTCTATAGTAGATCGTTTAACAAAAAGATCATCTTCTGAAACTTTTAATCCTTTCTTCTTAGCTAGCTCTAGATATTCTTTTGGTTTAAGTTCTATTTTTGGAGTAGCGTCATCATCAGGTTTAGCTAATTTATCTCTAACAACAATTTCATAAGGAATATCTTCAGTAATTTTTTTTCTTGAATCGAACTCTCTATCAACAGAAGGCATTACAGCACTCTCAAGAGCAGCAAGTAAAGGATTATAGTAACTTCCATAATAGCGGGATTGAATACTACTTCGGATTCGTTTAAGGTCCTCAATTTCTAAATCCATTAATTCAGAAGGAGTATACCTTCTAGAACGATCTTTGATTTGTTCATGTATTTTTGATATTTCCTCGGGTATTTCTTTATCAGTATATGTTGATTTCACTAGCTTTTTTTCCATATCATTAATTCGTCCCTTTAATTCTGTAATTCTTTTAACTCTTGATTCTAGTTTTTGCATTTCTTCTTTTTTACGCTCACGATAAGCTTTTTTTCGTTCAGCGTCAGAATCGTAAATTCTTGGTCTTCCAGGTCCTTTCTTCACTTTTTTACTCATATTAATCACTTTATTTTCGTCTCGAGACAATAAACGATTCACTTTATCATATAAAAATATTTTTGTCTCGGGACAAAAATATTTGTTACAATTGTTAAAGTAAGAAATTAAACGTTTAAATTTATTCGAAATCTAATTCTTGAAAATGATTATTATTTTTATTTTTTCGTTTTAAAAAGTAACGAGTTATTGGTCCAATTATAGCAAAAAGAGAAAATAAAACAATAGAGATAATAAGTAGTATTAGTGCCCATGTTTCACGCCCAAGTCCCCAATGTATTAACATTGAACTAAACAGACCTAGTGAACCTATAACCATCAGCCAATAAAAAACTCGAAGTATTATTTGTTGAGTATTTCTTTCTAGCATAGCAAAACCTTTCTTGAACATACACTATTCTCTATTGAGTATTTATCTCTTTTTGACTTTCGAGTAGAAGTTTTAATCTACAAAGTATACAGTTAATTGATTCAAATACTGGTGACCCTATGTCTGCAAAAATCAAACAAGAACTAGAAGATATAGATAAACTAGTTCTCAATGGACATTATCATGAAACTTTGGAAGCTTTAGAGATATTATTAGAGAGAGAGGAAATCACGAAAGAAGAAGAAATTCTCGCTAAACATCTTCAAATTAGATCATTAGCTTGGCTTGTTTTTTTTGGTCAATTAGATAGAGAACATCTAGAGAAAGTATTGAAACTTGCTGAAGAAACTATAGTTGAAAGTAAAAAGTTGGACAATCCTAGTCTTTTATTTTTTTCTTTATAATCGAATTTTAATGCTTTATATTTTCTAAAAAGGAGAAAAGAAAGTTTTGATATTATTAAAGAAATGAATGAAATATATGAAAAAAGAATTACTGAGAATACACCAAATTATGAAAAAATCAAATCCACTGTGATTACAGATAAACAATTGAAACAGTTGTTAAAAATATGGGAAGGAGAAGAATGTAATCCAATGGATATGGAAAAAGCGATTGAAGCTGTGAATGAAAGTTTGAATATCTGCAAAAGAATAGATGATAAAGAGAATATTTGGCACAGATACTATAATTTAGGTGGAATTTATACGATTTTGGGAAAATTTGAAAAAGCATTACATTATCGTAAAAAACAGTTAAACTTTGCCAAGGAAATTGGTAACAGGTATTTCATTGCTGATTCGTATAGATTGGTTGCAGAAGCTCATAGAAGGAATGAGCAATTAATTGAGAGTAGTAATTGTTTTCAGAAAGCAATAGAAATTGCTAAAGAGTTGGGTAATGAAATACATGCAGCTAATCTAGAAGATAATCTTGCTTGGAATTATTTTTATGTAGGTGAAATGGAAAAAGCTCTTTTTTATTTTGAAAAAAATCTCAAATATTATAAAGAAATTAATGTTGAATTATATATTGGAATAGGATTATACAATTGTGGGTTTGTTTACAAAGAGATGGGGCGTTTAAACTTAGCTTTGGATTATCTCACCCAAGCTCATGAGATTTTAGAAAGAACTGGAATAGAATACAGTGGAGGAATATTAGGTCCAATATCTGACATCTATCTGCAACAAGGTAAGCTTGATGAAGCTCTCAAGATTAAAGAAGAAAGATTGACAATGGCTGAAAAACAGAGAGCTAAAGGAGGAATAGCCAATCAATCTTCAGAAATCAGCAATATATATTGGCAAAAAGGTTTACAAGAGAAAGCACTAGAACTTGCTAAAAGAAGTTTACAAATATATGAAGAAATTGGGAATAAAATTTGGATTTCTTTTATCTTACAACAATTAATCTACTATACAACAGAATTAAATCAAAAGGATTTAGCTCAACAATACCTTGAACAATTTAAAACAATCACTACAGAAGTTAAAAACAAACCTCTTAATCAACGTTATAGATTTTCAGAAGCTTTCTTCTTAAAAGAAAGTGAAGATCCCAAGGATCGTATGAGAGCTGAAGTGTTATTTGAAAGTCTACTGGAAGAGGAGATACCTTACAAAATGCAGAATGATATCTTGTTAAGTCTTTGCGAACTTCTTCTCAGAGATATAAAGATTTCAGCAAAAGAAGAAAACCTTCAGAAAGTAGAAAAGTACGTTATTCAGATGCACGATCTTGCGAAGAAGAACAACGCTTACCCACTTCTAGCAGAATCTCTCATTCTGCAATCACAATTAGCCTTATTGGATTTAGATGTAGATAAAGCAAAGAAACTTTTATCACAATCTCTGAAAATTGCTGAGGAAAGAGAGCTTAGCAGATTAGAAATTAAAATACTTCAAGAAAAAGAAAAACTAGCAAAGCAAGCTATAGAGCTTAAAGCATTGGGAGAAACTCTTGTTACTCTTTCAAAGAAAATTGAGATTGTTAAATTAGATGAAACATTTACTAATATCAAAAAAGAAAGATTAGCAAATGTTCAGTTTGAGGAAAGAGATAGTTCAAGAAAATTGTTCTCAATCCAAATTTAATTTTTCTACCTTTCTTTTATTCTAGATTCTTGTTTAAAGTTTTAATTATGTGATCTACACCTATCGTATAGATATAAGGTCCTAGTTTTGGTCCCCTATCAGCATTAAGTAGTATTTGATATAATAGTTTAAAGAAATCTCTTGGTTTAATGCCATGACTTTTTGATGTTTCAAAGATTGCGTTTTGAATTGCATCAGCTTCTTCCAATCCTTTAAGAGATTCTGTTAAAGTTTTAATTGCAGCTTTTTGTTCTTTAGTAAGATCTATTTTGATATCTTCTACACTCTTGAAATCATTTACCCAATTTGTAGCATATTCACATCTATCTTTAATATCACTGAGTTTTGCTCCATCTCGAAGATATCCATATTCCATCAATCTAGTTTCTAGAAATTCTTCTCGAGATTTCTCAGGAGCAACAGCAACAAGATTTACTAGAAGATTATAAGGAACTTGCAATGATGGCTTCTCTGGTGGTTTAAGATGCCAACAATATTCATAAAGACCTTTTAATTTTCTTTCTCGAGCTGGATTGCTTTCCTTGATTTTTTTGAAGTAAACATCTTCTAAGTAATCTATTTCTTTCATATAAATTGGTATATCATCAATTGCTAAAGATCGAGTACCTGTCATTCTTTTGTATGTTAATAATGCTAGTGACTGAGCTGATCCATATTTTAACCAATCCTGAGGTGTAAAAACATTTCCCTTAGATTTGGATATTTTTTTTCCTCCTTTATCTAAGAACACTTCATAACGTGCATGTGCAGGTGGTTCATATCCTAGAATCTCCTTACATACTCTGTCGTTAGTTATAACTGATTCAAAGATATCTTTTCCAAAAGCTTCAAAATCGATTTGTAATAGATCCCATCTTGCAGCGAATTCTACTTTCCATGTTAATTTTCCTTCACCTTTAGATATATCAGACCAACCTCTATGGTTACAACCTTCATATTTTATTCCTTGAATTTCTTCTCCTCCACAGACATATTCGACTAGCCCTTTCTTTTCATCGAAATTGATTGATTGAGTAGTGTAGATTCTTCCACAGTTTTGACATATAGCATTATAAGGTAAAACTTCAAGATACTTGTCTTGATCTGTTATTTCTTTGATAATCTCGCCTGCAAGCTTGGCATTAGATAATATCTTCTTAACATTTGGTGCTAATTTGCCAGAAGTGTAGAGCTTGTAAGCAGATTGAGGATTAAATTCAATCCCCACATTTTCTAAAGATTCAAGTAACAAAGAAGCCATATGCTCTCCATAGCTCTTGTGACATCCCCAAGGATCTGGAATTGTACTAACTGGTTTCCCCAGATGTTCTTCTAATTCAGGAGGTGTTCCTGCAGGAACTTTTCTTAAGCCATCCATGTCATCTGAAAAAGGAATAAACTCAGATTCTCTTCCTTGCTCCTCAATAGCTAGTTTAAATGCATACCCTCTAGAGGCATCAGCAAATGATCCAATATGCGGAAAACCAGATGCACCTAAACCACTTTCTGTTCTGATGATAGCAGGATGATCTCCTTTGAGACTATCTTTTCTTTCAATTGCTTCTAGAGCTATTTTATCAATCCATGTTCCTCGACCAATAATCTCTTCGATGTCATCCCCTAAGTCAAATTCTTGAGTCAATTTCATTGTCACCTAGCTTAAAGTAATTTTCTAGCAATAGAAACCAATAACTCGTATTATATATTATTTGCCTTAAGCGATGAAAATGAAAAATATAAAGAAAAAGATGATTTTAAAGAAACCTTTCAGAGACATCAGCTATTTCTTCTAGTTCTGCTTTACTTAATTTGAAAGTCATAGCATCAGCGCTTTCTTTAGCTTGATAAGCTTTAGTTGCACCAGGAATGGTTACTACAGTATTCCCATGATAAGTAACTAACCAATTTAGAGCTACTTGACCAGGGAGAACATCATGTGCTTCACCTATTTCAGTCAAAGTTTCAACTAAAGGTTTACTCTCTTCAAGATTTCCTCTAGCAACCCATCTGTAAAAGATGAACTTATCCTTCATAATATCTGGATTATTGTGAATTTTTCCAGTTAATAGACCTGCTTCAAGAGGAGTATAAGCAGTAATAGTGATTCCAAGTTCTTTAGCTGTATCTATAATTCCGTTAGTTTCAATATTTCTATGTAAAAGATTATACTTTACTTGATTAGCAGCCAAAGGTAAACCTATTTTTTCCAATTCCTCATGAGCTTTTCGCATCTGTTTAGCATTATAATTGCTTATACCTACAGATCTAATCTTTCCATTTTCTACTAACCTTGCAAGTTCTTTCATATCTTTTTTTATTGAAGAAAAACTAAATGGATTATGGGTCATATAGAGATCTATAGTATAGGGTTCTAGATATTTAATGCGGTTATTGATGTTTCGGCGTATGTTTCTAGCTCTTCTAAGCATTGGAAACCATTTTGTCTCAATAATTACATCTTCATCCTTGATGTTATTTGCTTTAAGAGCTTTAACCAAATTTTTTTCAGATTTACCGAATCCATACATTTCTGCAGTATCAAAGAAATTAATTCCACCAACAAAGGATTCTTTGATGATGTCGTTTCTTACTTCTTCTGTTATTTTTGGAGCTATACGCCCCATTAATCCCTTCCCTTGCATCCACATCATCATGCCGATTCCAATAGGTGATACTTCAATGTCTGTCTTTCCAAGTGTTCTTTTCTCTAACATTGAATTACTGTTACTTTAAGTATATATCAAATTTCACATTTGTCATTTTTGA
>JBHLQZ010000087.1:0-6705 GCA_048883065.1 Candidatus Thorarchaeota archaeon
TTTAACTGATTCTAGAATAGAAATGTCTCTTTCCATTTCTAACAATTCTTTTCGATTATTCTCTAAAACATAATGAACAATGTATTCAACCAATTCCTCTTGGATTTTCATGTTTCCTTCAAAATCTACGAAAGCTTCTTCACCTTCAATGTGCCAAAATTCGTTAATGTGTCGTTTTGTTCTCATCTTCTCAGCTCTAAAGCTTGGAGTTACTGCATAGACTTTCTCTAAACTATAAATGAGTGCTTCTAAATATAATTGAGCACTTTGACTAAGATAAGCAGTTTCACCAAAGTACTTCAGCTTGAATAAAGTTGCACCACCTTCACAAGCAGAACCTGTAAGTATTGGAGGAGTTGTTTCATAAAATCCATTGTTAAAGAACCACTCTCTTGCTCCTCTAAGAACATTAGCTTTAACCTTCCAAACATTTGTTGATTGATAACTTCTTAGAAACAAATGTGTATTATCTAAGATGAATTCTTTACTTTGATCTTTAGCAATAGGAAAGACTTCACCTCTATGAATGAGTCGGAAATCAGTTAGATGAATTTCAACATTATTTATAGCCCTTGAATCCTCATTTGGAATTCCTTCAACATGAATAGCATTCTCAATAGCTGTTTCATTTAGAGCATTCCATGCTTCAAGTTTTAGTTTATCCTCTGAACCTATGCATTGTACAAGTCCAGAAGCATCGCGTAAAACAACAAATATCTTGTCTTTCATTTTACGAATTCTATAAACCCACCCTCGAAGTTGTACTGTTTCTTCTGAGGATTTTACTTCTTTTGCATATATATAGGATTGTTTGGGCATAAGATTCCTTTTCGACATTCATAAAAAAGTGTTAGGATTACGAAGAAAATCGAAATTCATAAGAGTTACATTTACCATGGTATTATGAAAATGGAATCTGGTTGGATCAATTTTATTCTATTGAACTTCAACGCTCTAATTTTTGCTATACTAAGCATCGTGAGTGTAATGCCTGTTACTCTCTCTAAAAAATACGGAGAAAAAGCTTGGCGAATCTGTTATTATCTTAGAGTAGGAATGAGTATATTCATTGTTTGTATGATAGTTAATATGATCCTATGGATTTGGTTTCCAATTGAGCGAATATACTGGAAGATTCATGAAAAGCACTGGGTAGGTGCAATAATAGGAATAGCCATTTTAATCCCTAGTTCTATATTTCTGTATTTTGCTTTGAGAGATGGTGGTGAAGAACATATGAAACCTAAGAAAGATCGAGAACTCTTCGGTGGAATATATAACTCAATTCGACACCCAGGTGTATTAGGTGAGATGCCTATCTATATTGCAATTGGTTTCTTTGTTAATTCACTTTTTCTAGTTGTATGGGTAATCCTCTTTGTTTCAATATATACTGCAATTTATATTCCTGTTGAAGAACAAGATTTAGTAAAAAGATTCGGTGATAAATACATCGAGTATAGAAAGAGAACAGGAGCACTATTACCTAAATTTAGAAAACATCAATAATATAGAAACAATATATCCATAATGAATAATCTATATCTTTTTAAAACAATTGTTTGAACGAAAACTAATGAAAAGGGAAACCCAAACACTACTAGGATTAATGCTTTCTAGTTTTATAGTTAACCTAGGTTGGGGTGCTATACTTCCATTCATGGCAATTTATGCTGATCTCTTTTTCTTTGATTTTGATTGGGGATTTATGGTAATTAATGTAACCACACAAATTGGATTATTAACATCTGCAATGATGATTTCTCGAGCTTTTCTTGCACCTGTTTATGGAAGGATGAGTGATGTTGCTGGTAGGAAACCAGTTATAGTTGTAGGTTTAGCAATGTATGTTTTTCTTACTTTTGGTTTTGGTTTAGCTCAAGCTTTTTGGTCGTTATTTTTAGTTAGATTCTTCCAAGGAATCGCTTCAGCACTAGTATGGCCTGTAGCTGAGTCAGCAATTGTAGATATTTCAGAAGAGGATAAGAGAGGAAGAAATCTAGGATGGTTTATTTTATCCCAAACTCTAGGTTGGGCGATAGGACCATTTTTAGGAAGCGGATTATTCTCTCTTTCTAAACTAATGGTTACTACTGAAGTTTCAGCTTTTCGAGTAACTTTCTTCATGCTTGGAGGATTATCTTTCCTAGCTTTCATTGCTTTCAACTTCATGGTCATCGATCCAAAAACAGGAAAAGCAAAAATGAGCTTAAAAGAACTTTGGATTGCACTTAAAGAAGCATTAAAAACAACAGGAAAAATAAGATTAGGTATTCCTTCTTTCCTAAAACC
The DNA here is from genome assembly GCA_048883065.1 of Candidatus Thorarchaeota archaeon. Taxonomy (GTDB): domain Archaea; phylum Asgardarchaeota; class Heimdallarchaeia; order Heimdallarchaeales; family Heimdallarchaeaceae; genus UBA460. The sequence goes on from JBHLQZ010000087.1 coordinate 2,293, forward strand.
ATCCTTTTGGAAAGAGAGAACTAGTAGTTTGAGGGCTTTATATGTTTTAAGTTTTACAAATGGTTTCAATTTCGCAATGATTTTCCCTTTGCTTTCTCTTTTTCTAGAAGATGGGTACCTTCTAACTCCTGAATTTATAGGAATTGTTTTTGGAATATCAGGAATTGCAGGAGTATCTTTCAATCCTTTAGGAGGTTATCTTGCAGATAAGACAAGTAAAAAGGGAGTAGTTGTTATCTCTGGTATGCTTTCTGCAACACTTTTATTCTTTCTAGGATTTGAAATGTTAATATATGGTTTAATCACTCTATTTGTTATAAGGCAACTAATTCAACAAATTAATATGCCAGCATTCCGCGCATTACAAGCAGATTTGGTAAAAGAAAAGGTAAGAGGTATGGAATTTGGAAATGTACAAATGTTCAATAATTTAGGTGCAGTTCTAGGTCCTATAGTTGGTGGGATAGTTTATGGACAATTTCGATGGGTGAAATGGTCTATAGGTTCCGTAAACATTTTTGGCATTGAGATATTAATGGCAATCACAACATTGATAATGATGCTTTCATCAATAATGGTCTTCTTATTTGTAAAGAAAAAAGATATGATTATTTCAGTTAGTGTTAAAGATATTGAAAAAGTACCTCCAATAATTGAAGCTGATTAATTCTCTAGTTATTAGATAAAATTAAAATATTGACTGAATATATCTAGTAAGGAGACTAACATGTGTAGACTCTTCCTTAAAATCGGTGATCAAGTACACTCAAATGTTTATGATGAGTACATTGCTTCATGTTCTGACTATAGAGGAAGAGAAAAATTAGATGTTCATGAGAAGAATGAATTGAGCATCTATGATCATCAAGATGGTTATGGTTATGCATATATCAAAAATGAACATTTTGAAATCAGAAGATTCAATGAAGCTATTTTCTCGAGATCCCCTATCCCTAATTGGGAGAAAATTGAATCCAATGTTTTATTAGCACATGCAAGAAGAGCATCACCTAATATAAAAATATCAGTCGCAAACAATCATCCTTTCTATTGGTATAATGGTGATGAATATGTGTTTGGTCACAATGGTACAATTAAGAGTCAGATAAAAAACTTTGATCAGAGAAAATTTTTCTTAAGAGGAACCACAGATTCAGAGAAGTACTTCTATGCTATATTGAGTGCAATGGGACACAATGAATGGAAGTTGTCTAAGGAATTAGTTGACAATATTATTGACACTTGGGATTATACTGGAGCTAATTTCATTCTTTCTTCTCCTAGTAAAGCTTGGGTTGGAGTATATTATAGAAAATATCCAAAGTATTATACTATGAAAATTTACAAAACTGCTGGGAACTTAATCGCTAGTTCTTGTTATCTTCCTTGTCTAGGTGAACCAGTTGAATTACTAAAAAATGGTACACTTGTTGAGATAGATATTAAAAGTTTAAATTATTATTTTCTCGAATAGTAACAGTAAGATTGGTGGCTGAATGAGTAAGAAAAATAAAACCTTTAATCAAAAAATGAGACACTTCTCCATGCAATATTTAGCTCATCATCCTCTGTGTTTCAAATTTAATAATCATGTGTTTAGAATAGGAAGCTTATATCTTTGTGTTGGATGTTTTAGTGTACTACTTGGTTTTATCATCTCATCCATAATTTTCTTTGTCTTCAGAAGTTTCTTTGAAACTTTTCCAATTATTCTTGCATCAATTGGACTCTTTGGTGTTTGCATATCTCTTCTCCAACTTCTATTAAAGCCAGAAGTTAAATTACTTAAATTTCTTTTTCGATTAGTATTAGGAATAGCTCTTGGAGCTTATACAGGAATTCTTATTTTAGTTCCAAAAATATGGTTAAGCATATTGCTTTTTCTCTTACTGATTCCAGGAGTTTATCTTTCCAATATACTGAGAGGTCCTTCACCTTACAAGGAATGTGAAACTTGTTCGGTTATGTTTGTTGAGCTTACATGTGATTATTTCATCTCTGATGTAGAAAAATAATCTCGTCAAAAAATCATTAGATAAAAGTAATCTGCTTATCAACCTTGATATCAACAAGAACTAGTCAACTAATGAATTAATCATCAAAAATTGTGAAAAAGAGAAATTACCTATTCTTTACTGATTTCAATCTTTAACCATATTGGTAAGTTAGCGAGTGTAATCTTCTCTAAAGTGAAATTGTCTCTGAATTGAGAGTTCCCTATTAGATTTTCTATTTCTGAAATCTCATATGTCATTCTTATTTGTTTATAGAGGAAATTAGGTATAGTCTTTCTACTTATAAAGCTTTCATCTTTCAGATTCTGTTTTACAAGGGATTGCAATTTTTTAATATCAAATTCATTGTGGGTTTCAAATAGTATGAATTTTCCTTTTGAAATCAGAATACGATAAATTTCATTCAATGCTTTAACTGGATCATCCCACAAGTAGAAACTGCCAGTACATGTTACTATATTGAAGAAATTATCCTCATAAGGTGCTTCTGTTATATTTCCACATTTTAACTCTATACTAAATCTAGAAAGATTTTTCTTAGCAAGTTCAATCATTTTCTCTGATATATCTAAACCAAATAACTGAATGTCTTCATTCATGTTAGATAATTCTAATAAAAGTCTACCATGTCCTGTACCTACATCGAGTAATTTTCCTTTATTGATGTATTTAAGTAATTCTTGTGCTATTTCAACACGTTGTTGTATCAAAGGTTTCTTTTTCATCATTCCATCGTAAAGTCTTACAGCGAATTTAGGCATTCTGATGAATTGTTTTTCGCCACGATTTGCCATAATAAATATCCAAATGAATAGCATAAAGGTTTTTTGGGAAATAATTGATGATCATAATACAGTTTTGTGAAAGCCTTACTTCTAATAAGGTCCTATATTGAAATTGATATGTAAGGCATAGAAACTGTTGCTAAACGATTTTTATCGGGAAAAGCAATGAAAAGCCTTACTTTTTCTATTTAAACCCTCTCCCTTCTTGGAAATGTCTCTATACAAGAAGATGACCTTAGCAATAAGGTTTTTTTCTATAAGCATAAAATTCAAATGTATTTCTAACTATAACTTTGCACGATGAATAGGAAGTTAATAGTTTTATTTTTGTTAAGTTGTATGCTTCTTTATTCAATTTCATCTTCTTCTGTTAATAATATTGTTTATGCAGATCCTATTCCTGTTCCTCCTGTTGATAGCAAATTTTGGAGACACATTGGTATTCTTACTTTGCAAGATAATCTTAATATTAGTATGATTTATGCTTATGTAAACATAAATGTGGATACTACAGAATATTTGAAATTTAATATTGTTACTTCTGGTAATTACACTTTTTATAATTATAATCAAACAGAGAATGTTACAGTAGTCATTCCAATCGATAATTTTGTTTCTTCAAATGATAAACGTCTAGAAGGAGCAAATAACGGAGATATTATTTTGAAAGTAGATAACCAATTAACATCTTACCAAGAATTAATCCTTTCATTCAAACAAAGTGAGTATCTTAAAAACTATATTCCAGGTGTTACAGCAGATGAAATGCCAGTAATTGCTTTCAATGTTTCTTTTGCAGGTTTTTGCAATACTAGTATTTTTTACTCTTCTGAAAGTGCCTTCAGAAGAAATATAAAAAATTCATATGTAGAAATATATTTCCTTGTTATGACTGGTGCGATTTGGTATGGTAATTTAACGGAAAGAGTAGACTTTGATGTTTATGGACTACAACCTGATGACTACAATGCTTATGTTGATAATCCTCAAAATCATAAGTTTCAAATTATGGATATTGATGATGGGAAGAAATATCAATGGGACTGGATAAATACTAATTATCTTTATAATCCTTCCATCTCTTATCGTACTATTGATCCCAGATTTTTCGAATTTTATGGATTGTATATAATTCTATCTTCTCTATGTGTTTTAGTAGTCCTGTCATCTTCTATAATTTATATCATTAAGAAAAAGAAACAAAAGTGAAAAGAGTGTACTACCTTTTAAAAATGATATAATTTTCATTTCTTAAGATGATAATTACCACTCTAAGAAAGAATAAAGAATAAAAAAAGATTATTCTTCTTTTGTTGTTCCTGCCATACTTGCAGCTGTTAATTTTCTTCTTAATCTTTTATCAGAAATATTTTTGTTAATTTTCCTAATTCCCCAGAAAATTAATCCAAAAACTATTGCAAAAAATCCAATGGTGATAAAGACACTAAATATTGAAGGGATATATGTTATTGCCACTTCTTCTACACCTAAAAGGAATGAATAACACACCTTTTTAAACTTTAGGTTTGATATTGAGAATGATTAATTTCTAGTATTTTGTCGGAATCACTAATAGAGAGTAGAATTTTTTGGTTGTTTTTTTCTAAAATTAG
>JBHLQZ010000088.1:0-6696 GCA_048883065.1 Candidatus Thorarchaeota archaeon
TCTTCTAAAAGAAATTCCATTGAAATGATTTTCACATTTTCTGCTTCAATTGGTATAATTTTATTATCTTCTGCTACGATTTGCTCAAATTCAGCTCCAAACATTAAAGGAATGTTCGGTCCGGTAATATCTGCATCAAGAACACCAACTTTGTATCCATTATTAGCTAGTGTTTTTGCGATGTTAACAGCAACTGTTGTTTTTCCTGTTCCACCTTTCCCTGACATAACTGCAATTTTGTATTTTATTTTTGATAATGTTTCCTCAATTTTCTTGTTATCTTCTGCCATTTTCTAATCCTTCTGAAATCATTTTTCCTTAACTTTTCTTGACTTAAAAATTAACTGATACAACGATAAAACGATATTTTTGGCTAAACTTTTTTAAGCTATTATCTTTTCTTTGTAATATAATCTACGAAATTCTCATTATGAGGTTCAAAAATGACAGAGAAAAAATATGATGTAGTAGTCATTGGAGCTGGACTTCTTGGGATGGCCACAGCATATTATGTGAAAAAGAATAATCCTGATAAATCTGTTTTAATTGTAGATAAAGAAGCAGCTGCAGGAGCAGGAAATACAGCCCAATCTGCAGGAATGTACAGGGATACATTTTGTTCTGAAGTAAATTTAATTTTAAGTAGCACATCTAGAGATTTCTTCCGTTATGTCCAAAACGAGCTCAAAATCGATCTTAGTTTAAAAGACATTACTTATTTGTGGTTAATGGATAGAGAACAATTCGAAGGCAATAAGAAAGCAATTGACGTTATGTTAGATTATAAACTCCGAATTGAGATTCTTGAAAAAGATGATATCGAAAAGAAGTTTCCTGAACTAGTAACTAATTTTGACAATAACGAAGATGCTCAATTATTAAATTTGAAAAATATTGATTATGCGCTTCTTGGATATGATTGTGGAGAGCTGGATGCAGACAAAATAACTAGAGATTTCTATGAAACAGAATTCAAAAAATTAGGCGGAGAAACTCTGTATTCAACAAGGATTAAACGTTTTATTCTAGATCCAAAAGGTGAAAAGCTTGGAATTCCTGGAGAACCTGTAGGGTGGCAAGAAAAAAAGATTAATTCTGTTGAAACTGATAAGGGAGAATATATCTATGCTGAAACTTTCATAGCTGCAACAGGAGCTTGGGCTAATGAATTACTTCTTCCAATTGGTGTTGATAGTCGAGTTATGCCCTTGAAAAAATCTTTATACAGAGTGCAACATACGAAGCTTATTGAACTTCTAGAAAACGAGTCTTTCAATAAAGAAAAAACGATACCTTTCACAATTTTTCCAGTTCACGGGATATACATCCGACCAGTAAAGTATAACAATAGTATCTGGATTGGTGGTGGTTCAGTTGTTGGAAAACCATATGTAATAACCGATCCTGAAAGTGTTGATTATTCGGAGAACCCATTAGACGATAAGGAAGCAGATCCGAGAAGATATGAATATGATTTATATCTAATTCTTTCAGAATATTTACCCATCTTGAAAGATCTTCCTCTTACTAGTTGTTGGGCAGGTTATTATGCAGTTAACACAGCAGATAAAAATCCTGTAATTTTTAAACCAAATGGAATTGATGGTTTAATAGTTGTTACTGCTGCTTCAGGCAGTGGAATAATGAAAGCTGATGCTATTGGTAGAATTGCAGAAGCTCTCTACAAAAGAAAGGAACATGCTGAGCTTTATGGTGGTATTGAATTTAAAGTCTCAAGGTTAGGTTTAAAGAATAGAGATGTTGATAAAGAATACTTCGTAATTTAACTTCTTTTATGAATATTAAACGGTTGAGATGTATTTTTGTTAATATCCACAAAAGTTAATAAGTACATGAAATATGATAATTTTGAGGAAACCAAAATGGGGTATCGCGTTCTTCTTCAAAAATAAGAAGGATATCTGTTTTAGAGGTTTCCAGTTTTCATATTTCTTCTATAGTATTTTGATGTTCAAGAATAACTCTTTTAATTGCGATAAATGCTTTTCAACAGAAGATCAATGCTACAACTGTGCAAGAAATATTGAAGTTAGTATAATTAAAGGTGAGAATAATGACAACTTTTCTAGATGAAATACGTGAAATAGAAAGAAAGTGGCAGAAAAAATGGCAAGGAGACCAGATATTTGTAGGTAATGTAGATAATTCAAGACCTAAATGGTTTTTAACTGTATCTTATCCATATGTTCAAGCTCCTTTTCATATAGGTCATAGTCGAACCTATGGATTAGGAGATATCTTTGCACGTTACAAAAGACAAAGAGGATATAACGTTTTATGGCCAATGGGATTCCATATCACAGGTACACCTGTTCTTGCTGTATCTTGGAAAATAAAGAATAACGATGAAAAAGAATGGGATAAGTATCGTGATTATGTCTCAATATATGAAGATGATAAGGAAAGAATAGAAGAACTAGTAGCTTCTTTTACAGAGCCAGAAAACGTAGCAAGTTATTTTTCAGAGAAAATAATCAATGATTTTCTACGAATGGGGTATTCACTTGATACTACCAGACAATTCACTACAGGAGATAAGGACTACAACAAATTCATTGAGTGGCAGTATTTTAAGTTAAATGATAAAAATCTCATCACTAAAGGAAATCATCCTATTTTATGGTGTGTGAATGATAAAAATGCTGTTGGTGAAGATGATATCCAATCAGGAGATGAGCTTAAAGTTGAAGTATCTGAATTTGTAGGTATTAAATTTAAACTTGATAGTGGAATCTTTTTGGTTGCCGCAACTCTTCGCCCCGAAACTATATACGGTGCAACTAATGTGTGGATTCATCCTGAAACTTCTTACAATGAAATTACAATTGATGGTGAAAAGTGGATAGTTTCCAAAGAAGCAACATTGAAATTGATGGAGCAAAATCATAAGATTGAGATAACAAGAGAATTAGAAGGTAAAGAATTACTAGAAAAGAATGTTGAAGTTCCTCTAACAAAAGCAAAAATCCCAATCTATCCTGCAACATTTGTTGATACTGATCATGCTACAGGTATTGTATATAGTGTTCCAGGACATGCGCCTTATGATTATGCAGCTTTAGTAGATTTACAAAAAGATGAAGAAACCATCGAGATTTATAAATTGGATTCAGAGCAACTGAAAGAGATTAATCCAATATCTTTGATAGAAGTGAAAGGATATGGAGAATTTCCAGCTGTAGAAATATGCCAAAAAATGGCTATAAAATCTCAAAAGGAAATTGAAAAACTGGAAGAGGCTACTCAGATAATTTACAAAGACGAATATTATTCAGGAATAATGAAAGAGAATACTGGAGAATTTGAGGGATTAAGAGTAGAAGAAGCTAAGGATAGGGTTGCTGATACTCTCTTCAAAATAAACTTAGCAGCGCCAATTTATGAACCATCAACTAAAGCATTTTGCAGATGTGGTGGTCAGATAATTGTAGCTATAATCCAGAATCAATATTTCTTGAATTATGGGGATAAAAAGTGGAAAGAAAAAGCTTTCAAAGCACTGAATAAAATGCTAATCATTCCTGAAAAATATAGGTTAAGTTTTGAAAATACTTTCCACTGGTTGAATCAAAGACCTTGTGTAAGAAGACGGGGATTAGGTACAGAATTTCCCTTTACTAAAGGTGAAGGGTGGATAATTGAATCTTTAAGTGATTCAGTAATCTATATGTCATTTTATACTATCGTCAGACACATTAGAAATAACAATCTTCAATCCTCACAACTAAAACCAGAATTGTTTGATTATGTGTTCCTAAGTGAAGGAGATATTAAAGAAGTAAGCAAAAGCACTACAATATCAGAAGAAATCATTAGTCAAATGAAAGAGGAATTTGAGTATTGGTATCCAAATGATTTAAGGCATACTGGTATCCATCATATTTCAAATCATTTGTCATTTGCAATTTTCCATCACGTTGCAATATTCCCAGAAAAATACTGGTTACCTGCATTTTCAATAAATGAAATGCTAATCAGTGAAGGAGAATCAATGAGTAAAAGCAGAGGAAATGTAATTCCCATTGCTCACATACCTGATAGATATAGTGTAGACCTAACTCGATTGCATTTAGCTTCAGTAGCAACCGCAGATACTGTATTAGATTGGAAAGAAGCTGAGGTAAGTTTTGCTCAACAGAGAATGAAGAAGTTTTGGGATTATGCATTAAGTGTAATGAATGTGAAAAAAATAAATGAATCTGATTATTCATTCCCATCAAAAGTATTCCTTTCTTCAGTTAAAACTAATCTAGAAGCTGCCTTAAAATCTATAGAAAAATTCAATGTAAGAGATTATATCCTAGATGGCTATTACGCAAATATACGTGAAATTGATTCATATCAGAAACTAGCAGAACACCTACCTGAAGCTGAAAGAAAATCAGTTTTGCGAGAGGTTATAGAGCTGATGGTTGTTTTTATAGCTCCTGCTATTCCTCACATCTGTGAGGAATTATATGAAAGAATGGGATATAGTGACTATGTTTCTTTGACACTGATACCTGAAATAGAAATATCAGATAAAGACAAAAACTATGCATTACAAGCTAAATACATAGCTAACTTGATGGAAGATATTGAACAAATTGTAAAACTAGTAAAAAAACACCCAAAGAAGATTCATATTTACATTAATGCAGAATGGAAAAATAATCTATACGAATTAGCAAATAATCTCTTCAAAGAAGAGGCAGTGCAAATAGATAAAATAATGAAAGCAGCAAAGACAACCAAAGAATTAAGTAACTATATGAAGGAAGTTGCTAACGAAGCAAAAATGATGTTAAAAGATCCTACAATCTTCAGAATCAAGATGTTAAGAACAGATGATCAAAGAAAAGCTATTGAAGGTTATGCTGAATTCATCAGTAAGAAATATGGTGATTCTGAAATAATAATTCACTTAGCTGACGATACAGAAATTTATGATCCTCAAAATAAATCACAAAAAGCTCGTCCTATGAAACCTGCCTTACTTTTGGAATAATGAATAAAATGAGTATAAGAATAAATTATAATAGAAACTTAGAAAATTTCAATCAATTCTTTTTTTCTTATTTTTACCTTATAACCTAGTAAACAAGTGTTTTATGGCCATATAATAAGCACAATGCATAATTTTAAAAATCTAATTTTCGAGAGAAAATTCAGAATATTGGAATCGTAATTATACATTTCAATATTTTATGTTCATATAAACAAGGAAGTATTAAATAGTGCTTCCACAGAATAAAATTCGTAACAAACGAAAGAAGACCACAAAGACAATGGGGCTAAAGAAGTGATGGTACCTAACTCGAAAATAGACGGCGTAACATTGAAGAAAATGATGCTCACTGCAGCAAGCAACTTAGAACATACAAAAGAAGAGCTTAATGCAATCAATGTTTTTCCAATTCCTGATGGGGACACAGGAGTTAATTTATTTTTAACAATACGAGCTGTTATTGAACAGTTTGATGATGTAGATTCTTCTACTATTCCAGAAATTGCTCAACTTATAACCAAAGGAAGTTTTCTTGGAGCAAAAGGAAATTCTGGTGTAATTATCTCCCAATTCTTCCAGGGATTTAGTGCTGAAATTGAAGAACATGAAGAAGTAGGAATAGAAGATTTTGCTAAAGCATTAGAAGCAGGTTGTGAATGGGCATATGAAGCAGTACTTCATCCAACTGAGGGAACCATTCTTACAGTTATCAAAGATACAGCAGCTGTTGCTAAAACCATCGCTGAGAAAGGTGGAGATTGGACAGAAATGATTACAGAAACTTATGCTACTGCAGTTGTTTCTCTTGAAAATACACCAAATCTACTTCCTGTGCTAAAAGAAGCCGGAGTAGTTGATGCAGGAGCTATGGGTTTTGTAAATGTCTGGTTAGGTTGGTGTTTTCAATTAATGGACAGCCTTGGAATAAAAATTGTTCATATTGAAGAAGAATTTGAAAAACTTCAAAATGGCAAGTAAATTTTATTCTCCTGGAATTTATATTTTTAAATTAATTTTATCTGCTTGAGGAAGTTTTAATGCCGCAACTAGTTAAGGGAGGAAAATATGTCTTTGGTTGGTCAAAGATTAATCCTAACGGTAAAATCAAGATTCCTGAAGAAGCTTCAAGTGAATATAAGATAGAAATTAATGAAAATTTAATCATATTTAATGGAAGTAAAAAATCAGGTGGTTTTGGTGTATCAAAACCAGAGACTCTTAAAAGTTCCCCTATAGGTTCATTACTCAAAGATTTACCAAAATTGATTAAATTTGAAATACCAGAAGGTCAAATTATTAAACATAGGAACAGAAAATTTTGTTGGACAAATGTAAATGAACATGGTTATTTTATTTTATCTTCTGAAGCACTCAAAACTTATGACTTGAAAATAGGTAATAAACTGATTGTTGGGCGAGGTAGTTATCTAGCAATAGCTTTTATCGCTAAAGGTCCTATTTTTGAAGAAGCTAAGAAACATTCGAAACTTATTTTATTTGAATAAATAAAAAATGTAAAGGAGACTATTTGTATTCTCCAATTTCTTTTAGTACTTTTCTTATGAACTCTTGAATATTTACACCGAATTCAACCTTATTTCCCCGTGATCTTACAGCTATACTATTGGAATCAAATTCTTTTTCTCCTACATTGATTATGTAAGGAATTTTTTGCACAGTTGCTTGTC
>JBHLQZ010000089.1:0-6597 GCA_048883065.1 Candidatus Thorarchaeota archaeon
TAAGTGCTTAAGAGTTACTAACTTATGGAAGTTCAGAAGTTTGGATCTCGAGGTATACTATTCAACCTTCCAAGTAAACCTTTCACCGTTCAAATCTATTGTATCAACAGTCCAAATTATCTTTTTCTTATTGATACAGGAGTTGTATTAGAGAATCAGATGGAGGAAATAAAGAAATACCTTGAAGAAAATAAATTACTTACGAAACCAGTAATTATCTTTCATACTCATCACCATTATGATCATATAGGTAATAATTATCTTATAGATTCCACTCTCATAATAGGTCATCATATGAGTTTAAAGAAATTTCAAGATTCTGTAGATCTTTTGAAGAAATATGATGCTTACAAGGAAGAAGCAGAAAAGATACTCTTTCCAAATATGACATTTAGTGATAGATTGATCTTTGTAGATGAAGGAGTTGAATTCTTTTACACTCCAGGACACACTGAAGATTCTGCAAGCTGTTACGATAACATTGACAAAATATTAATTATTGGTGATAGTGTCGTTAGACCTCTTGCTTCAATAAACTGGCACAATCTTGATAGATTTATTCAAACATTGGAGGATTATAAGAAAATTGAATTCAGTAAAGTTATTCTAGGTCATGAAAAAACTTCAGAAGATAAACACTTCTTTGATGAAACAATCGCTTATATTAAAAACTTCAAAGAAATGAATGTTGATACTTCAGGGTTTACAGAAGATCATGCACTATTGTATAGGTGGGGATTAATTAATATTGCAAGGGACTTTAAGAAACATGGCTTAAACGAAGAAGCTAAAAAATTCTTACTAAAAGCTAAAACTACTATTAACAATCCAGCTATTAAACCAAAAGATGATGGGGAATTCAAACAGATAAAGGATTTGATAGAGGAAGAATTGAAAGAAATATGACTGTAACAGAAAAAAAATTTGGATTAGTTCTTTTTTCTTTTTCTTCAAAGTTCTGGCTTGTATTCTTTTCCTATACTTAATCCATCTGCAATAATCTTCCCTAACTCAAAATAATATCTTCTTTCAAGAGAATAAATCAGTGGATTGATTTTTTTAATATTAGGTTTTCCTTCAGTTACATAATCTTCTCCAATATATGATTGAACAATTTCTCCAACAAAAACTTCCATTTTAGAAATTTTGAGTTGGTCTATTACTTTACATTCCATATTTAGTGGACATTCCTTAATCATCGGAGCAGTTTCTAGTTCTTCATAAAAAACATCGAAAATTTCAGATTTATCCACATTTTTCCCTGAAACTATTCCACAATAATCCACTTTTTTAACCATATCAGCTGAAGGGATATTTGCACTAAATGTTTTGTTCTCATGAATACCTTCATTAGTATAATTTGTTTCCTGAGAAGAAACATAAATAACTGCAGGATTTCTTGATATTATCCCAGAATAAGCAATTACATTAAAATTAGGTTTTCCCTTAATATTAGCACCTAAAAGAATGACAGGAAGAGGAGTAGGATAAACTTTAGGTTTATATTCGCTTTTCTTCATAAGTGAAAATATGCCCAGATACTTATTTGTGTTATTCTAAATATCCTTTGAGTTTCTTCTTAGATAAATCACATAATTCGTTTAATGTAATAATAGTGATTTGAGTACTAGGATTAAGTAATTTTAGTTAATCCAGAATCTTCAATTCTTTTTCCCAGAAGATTAAGCTTGTATTTCCTTATTATCTCAGGATTAATTATTTCACCTTTACTGTTTCTAAAAACAATGGCATCTAATGGACATTGAACTATACATGCACCACATTGAACACATTGATTTACCCGTACTATTTTTACTGTGTGATTTTTTTTATCAACTTCAAAACAATCTCTTGGACAAACTTCTTTACAAATACCTATCCCTTTGCATTTGTTTAAATCTATGTTAATTTTAAAGGATACTTCCTCGTGTAATCCACTTTTTACTAGGGGTGTACTCCCCTTTAGATCCATAGAAATAAAGAGTAATACTATAAACAATGTTATTGACCACTTAAGAAAATCTTGCCAAGCAAAACTAGAAACAAATAAAGCTAAAAATAATAAAACTAATTCAATTAATACCCAAATCAATAATGTTAGAAGATTGAAATCAAATAATATAGTATATTTGGAGAAATGAAATCCTTTAGGTATTTGTTTTAAGTAATATGGAAATAAAATATATATCAGAGAAGCTGATCCCCAAATTAGAGCATTAAGTGGGAGAAGCATATTTGGCCAGATGAATCCAACAATTAAAGAACCAATTAGAGAGAAAGGTAAAGCCCAAATAACTGCAATCTCAACTCGCTGAATAAAAGTGAATGTAACTTGTCTCATATTATTTGTTTTTACCCATTCATTTTCAATAAAATCTGGGATGTCTTTTGCATAAACAGGTCCCCAAATAATTTTCCATGATGTTTTTCTCTCAATTTCTTTCTTCTCTATTCCTGTTGCTGCAAGTTGAGGAAGAATTACTTTCCGATGATTGATCATATCTTCAATACCACTAGTTTTCAGAATTGATAAAACACCGTGAGTAGTAAAATATCCTCCTGTTGCTCCACACCAAACGTTAATTCCTTTACTATTTGCTACTAAAAGATAGCAATTTAGGTTCTTAAGAGCTTTTTTGACTTTGATTACTGTTAAAGCATAGTTACCAGTAACAAAAACAGGTGAATCTTTATCTGGATGATTAATTTTTATAATTCCTGTTTTATGAGGAAGAGGAAACATTCTAAACATATAAGCATAAAAAAATACGAAAATGTTGTAGAATATATCGAAAGATGTCATCCAAATCTCCATTGCTAATTTTTTGTATATTGAAACTAATTCTGTTTATTACAAGAGAAAATACATCTTGATGTTTATGTATGTTGTTCTGAATATATTTAAAAAGAGAAGGAAACAAACTTAAAAGAAATATAAACTGGATTAAAGACAAAAGAATAATTCCAAGATTCAGCTGACTATATAAATGTCTATTACTAAATTTGTTTAGAAATGTCTAGTAATAGAAATGTTAACATAATCAAAGGTATTTCAGCTGTTTTGATTTTATTAGCAGGAGTAGGATTTTTTTTAGCATTTAATAATGGTTTATTTGACGGATCATTCCCTTGGATAATTGTAGCTATAGCAGGAGGAGTAATAGTTTTAATTTTATCAGGAATAATGATATTACCAAGAGCAAGAGTACAGAGACCTTCTGGAAACTATCCAATGAGAATTGAAGAAAATTATAAGGATTTTGAAAAAATAGATCAAAGAAAACAAAGTAAGGATTTTGTTCCATCAGAGAAATTCAAACAAAAGGAAAATATATTTTGTAACTATTGTGGAGTTAAGTTAGATAAAAGTAATCGTTTCTGCACAAACTGTGGTCAAAAAATAGAATAAACAAAGAAAAATTGTTGAAATAAATTATGGATAAGAAATTTGTGTGAACCTCTTTTTTATTCTCCATAACATTCATAAGTAAGTTCTTTGTAAATTTAAATTTGATACAAAGGTGTTACAAAATGAAAAGAAATAGATTTTTTCTTATTTTATTTCTTCTTTCAACCTTACTAATTGTGAATGCACAAATACTAGGGTATGAGTATGTAAGAACTGATATAATACCAACGAAAAAACCTTCACCCATCGATTCTTATACTCCTGACAATGCTGAACCTAGTTTAATCAATGTAACATTCGATCAGATTGACGATCAGACTGTTATGTGCATAGATATAGGAGACGCTGACAATGATGGAGATAATGATATTGTTGTAGGAACTTCACCATATGGACATGTTGTTCTCTATGAAAACGTTGATACTGGTTTTTCAAAAGAATTTATCTACAAATTAATAGCAAATTTTTCTGATATTCATGGGATCTATCCAGTATACATTAACGATGTTGTTATTGGGGATATAGAAGGAACAGGAAATAATAGCATTTTGACAGGAAGTTGGTATAATGATGGATCGGATAAAGGAAATATTGTGAGATTCGATAAAGTAGGTACTGATTGGGTTCAAACAGAGATTCTCAATGGGCCATCCACACCTATTCCAGGTGGGGTGTATAGTATTACTATTGGTGATATTGGAGATGATGATACCAGAGTAGTTGTTGTAGGAGAAGGTGGTATAGACAATTTAGGATATTGTGATGTAGTTGTATACAAAAAAGAATTTTCATCTTGGGTAACAGAAGATGCTGCTATTTTACAACAATCTAGAGTTGATGTATGCATAGGAGATTTTTCCTCTACTTATGATGGGAACGAAATTGTTTATTGTTCAAATTCAATAAACAGTACGTTAGGATATGTAGCTTATGCAAGTGGAATGTATTATGACAACATTTTGGCAAACTATACAATAAGACCAGGTCATTCTCCTCCGTATACCTCGTTTATGAATGTTAATATGGGTGATCTTGAAGGAGATGGAATAGCGGAATTAATAGTCGCTGTTGATACAACCATACCTAATCTTGATGTTATCAAAATTTACAACGAGACTAATGAAAAAACAATCGTTCAAAATAGACATTTCGTAGGATATGATTTTGAATTTGGTGATTTTGACAATGACGGAAAAGATGAAATTTTCTATGCTAACACATCCTCTTTAACGTACCCACTAACCTCACTACACTATTATGAATGGAATGGAACTGCTGGAGAATCAATTTTTCTTGAGAATCCTAGTTATTTCGTATCCTCAATCTGCATAGGAGATTTAGATAGTGATGGAGAAAATGAGATGATATATGGCACAGATGAAGTCTTTCCTAATAAAGGATGGCTGATAGTATGGGATTATTCCAGCTTAACTTCTGAAATCAGCTCTACAGTAAAACCCATTGTTTCTCTATTCTATGAAGTACCTTTCAGTGTGAACTACGAAGTTAGATATTCTGGATGGAACACTCAAAACATTAATATCACACTTGATTTATCAACAGGATTAATTGCTCAAGGACCACCAGTTTTTATTGATGTTGGAGTTCAGTATATTCCCGCAATAATCTCTTTAGAGTGGAATATTACGCCTTTTGATTACGGTTTATACAATTTAGATTTGACAACAAATACATCGAATGCAGGAAGTGATTATGTAACAGACTCAGTGATAGTAACAGATATTGAAGTGTATAACACAGTAGCGAGTTCAACAACAGCTGCTATAGGAGAAGCAGTAACAATTTCAGGACAAATTGTACTTGCTCATGATAAGTCGCCTATAGAAAACGCCATAGTTTATCTTAATGGAGAACCAGTGAGAGTAACAGATGCTACAGGAATGTTCAATTTTGGAATAACGGAAGTGGTAACAATAACAAAAACCTACAACATAACAGCATCATTAATTGGTATATATGATTTTGAAGATTGTGCAATTTACAAAGTAATAGAAATTGATTGGGTTCTACCTGTCTCAGAGTTCTATACAAAATTGATGATTCCAACAATTATTACTTTGTCAACTATCCTTCTAGTGATAGTGATACTAAAGAAGAAACAAAAGAAAATCTAACTCTTCTTTTTTTCTTTTACTAATGAAATTCTTATCTTGTTTGTTCTAACACCTTTTCTAAGTCTATTTTTTGCAGTAGTTTTTCTTCTGTGTCTTCCCTAGCTCCTTTTTCGATAACTTGATCTTTTTCCCTGATATAGAAGAAAATGAAGAATATTAAAGTTAGAACAAAAAGTGAACCAAAAATGATTGTCAATACTCCGAAAATTATAGCCATATACAAATCTGCTACTCCTGTTACTATTCCAAAAACGATAGTGAAAAAAGCAAAAAAGATCAAATAATCACGAACTTTAGATGCTCTTTCTCCTAGCTTCAAATAACTCAACTTCTTCTAGCGCTCAAACGAATAATAATTAGTAAATAAATCTTTCCGCATAAAAAAAGAGAAAAGGAAGAATATATGAGATTCTTGTGGAGTTATGTTTGAAGAAGACATCTATCTTCATATAAACAGTGAATATAATAAACCAATATTTTGAACACAAAAAATCATACTGATTAAAAAATAAAACGATATTCTCATTATATGAGAATACTTATAAATGTTCTTGTACGGTTAAATGTTCAGAATAAAAATCAGTGAAAAAAATGCTAAAATCTGAATATAAAACTGAATTACCTACAGACTGTGAAGATATAATTATAGAAGCTCAAAATTTGTCTAAAATTTATAACAATTCTCAAGTTGAGACTATAGCATTGCAAGATGTTGATCTTGTAATTAAAACAGGTGCTTTTGTAGCAATCTTAGGACCTTCAGGAAGTGGTAAATCAACCCTTCTAAATGTGTTAGCTGGTTTAGATCAACCAGCAAAAAAAGAAAATCAGTTATTAGAGCTTAATAATTTTAATATCATAGGAAAAACAGAAAGTGCATTAGCAGAATTTAGAGCAAGAAATGTTGGATTTGTATTGCAATTTTTTGGTCTTCTTCCCACTTTAACCGTTTTAGAGAATGTTATGATGGCAGGTTATTTTGGTGGAATCGATGCTAAGAAAAGGAAAGAGAAAGCTCTAGAGTTACTATTCTTAGTTGGATTAGAAGATAGA
>JBHLQZ010000090.1:0-6506 GCA_048883065.1 Candidatus Thorarchaeota archaeon
TCCTGTAATGGTCTTGATAGAAGAGGGAAATGGTGAAGAAGAAGATCTGAATATTGAAGAGGAATTAGAAGAATAAATCAAGAACTTGAATGTTCTCTTAAACGATTAAGTAAATCCGACAATATCATACCAGTTACTCCCCAAATTTTGTAATTACTGCAACTATAGTATGGCAATCTCATTCCATCAAATTTTCCTATAAGAATGTTTTCAGGATTCATCAAATATGAGATTGTAGCAAAGAAATAGTGTTCAACTTCTAGATTATTTGCCTTAACTTGAGTACCTTTGTCTATTAACCCAACAAATGGTATAACATAGTAATTGCTTATTGTAGACATAGGACTAAGTCTACCAATCATCGTAATGTTATCTTTACATATCCCAACTTCCTCTTTTGTTTCTCTGTAAGCTGTTTCTAAGATGTTTCCATCTTTAGCATCATAACTTCCTCCTGGAAAAGAAACTTGTCCTTTATGATGACTTACAATTTGAGTTCTTAAAGTAAAAAGGATTTTATTATCTTCTTTAAAGATAGGAACTAAAACAGCTGCTAATTTAAAATTAGGTTTTGCATCCACATGTGAGGATAAAGGTTCAAGAATGTCTTGCAGCAGTTCCATAAAATAAAATTCTTTAAATCTTTTTTAATTCATCGAAAGTTTCACTGATTTACAGAATAAAGCTAAAAACTAAAAATAAAAGAAAAATAAAGAAGAAAGAAATTTCTAAAAGGTTGATCTAACTTCTTCGTCTAATTTGAAAACTTTTTCATCAAGATTTTCTAATTCTTCTAATTCTTTGTACATCTTTTCTGCATACTCAGGATCTTTATTTTTGATGTATGCAAGATTGATTTCAACATTGTGAATTGCAGATTTAAGACCTGTTAAGGCACAAAGAGCTCCTACACCAATATCAGAAACTGCGTTCTTGTTTCCTTTGGTTCCCATTTCAATTAGAATATCAATTACTTTCTTACATGCACGAACTGTATCCATTGGAACTTCTGCAGCATTTTTATATTCCTCAAGAATTTTTGCACTTCTTAGTGCTTTTTCTTCTTCTGTTTCTTTAGGTAATCGAAAAGCTGCAATTACACCATCAAAAGCATTAGCATCTAAATCTACAAGTTTTGTGAGTTTAGCTCTAAGTACTTCAGTTTCTTCTAATTTTGTTTTGAATAAATCTTCAACATTTGCATAGTCTTCTTTGCCTATTGTTAATCTTGCAACCATACTACCAAGAGCAGCACCCATTGCACCAGCAATTGCAGCAGCTGCACCTCCACCAGGAGCAGGAGCATCACTTGCTAGTTCTTCTAAAAACTCTGTTATTTTCATATCTATTAATACTCTATCCATTTTAATACAACCTTTTTTCTATAATTTGTTTTTTGTCAAATTTGTTTAATTGTAAATAGTATTCTGCAGCAGCAATTAATGCATCCACAGGGAGCATTCCGTAAATTTCAGATTCTGTTACGTTTACTCCAAATCGAGCTGCTTCTCTTTTTACCATTTCAAATACTCGATGAATTGGTGTCCCTTTGTAATCAGTTATATTCATTGAAACTTGTACTACTCCTCTTTCTTCAATATTCATTGCACCCGCTTGGATATACCTTAAACCTCCACCACTGAAACGGATATTTCGAGCGATTTCTTTAGCTACATCCATGCTATTTGTATCAAGATAAACATTGTAAGCAATCAGGAAATTTCTTGCACCAATATTTGTAGCACCAGCTTTTGTTAGATTCTTTGGACCAAAATCTGGTTCATAAGCTGGATTATCTTTGATAGCTTCTTTTAATTGTTCATATTGAAAATCTTTAGTACGATATTTTTGTAGAACTTCTCTTTCTGGTTTTTTAGCTGCAGCACCATATAGATAGGTTGGTATTTTAAGCTCCTTGCTTATTTTCTCAGCAAGTTTAGCAGCTAATTCAGCACATTCTTCCAATGTGATGTCAGAGACTGGAATGAAAGGGATAACATCTGTAGCTCCGAAACGATTATGTTCTCCAGAATGTTCATCCATATCAATTAGCTCTGCAGCTTTTTTGCAACCTCCAAAAGCAGCTTTAATACATTCTTCTGGTTCACCCAATAGTGTTATTACAGCTCTATTATGATCAGGATCCATTCTGCTATCAAGAAGAATTATATTTCCAGCTTTCTTTATAGCAGTGACTATTTCACCAACAATCTCTTCACGTCTTCCTTCACTAAAATTAGGTACACATTCTACTAAAGGCATAATTTCACCTAGATTTTATCTACAGTTTAAGTTTTAAACTTACTTATCGAGAAGGGAAGGTATTAAAGAATTTTGTGTTTAAGACTTTATTGTTTTAAGTCCTTTAAAACACAGTAAAGTTAAGAATCAAGGAATTTTAAAAGGGGATATAAAAAGGAATATAGAAGTAAAAAATAGATTACGTTAAATTTCTTTGATAGAATCTCTTAGAATATTCATTCCTTCATCTATGATATCTTTCTGAGTATCAAGATAAGGTCTGAATCTTATTGTTTTTTCTCCACAGCCTAATAATAGAAGTTGTTTTTTGTAAGCAACTTTTTTGAGTTCATCTCTTTTTTCTGATGATGATATATCAAAAGCATTCATGAATCCTCTTCCTCTAGTATTTGTAATTAAATCAGGAAATTCTTCCTGAATTTCATATAGAAGTTTCCACATATACTGTCCATTAGTAGCTGCATTAGAAACAAGATTTTCTTTTTCGATAATATTAAGATATTGAGTAGCTCTTACCATATCAACTAGATTTCCGCCCCAAGTACTATTAATACGACTACTCTCTTCGAATACATTATTTTGAACTTCTTTAACTCTATTAGATGCTAATATTCCACAAGTCTGCATTTTTTTCCCAAAACAAAGAATATCAGGTTTTGCATCACCAAAGTGCTCAAAAGCCCAGAATTTTCCAGTGATTCCAACACCTGTTTGAATTTCATCATAGATTAACATAATCTCATTTTTAGTTGTTATTGCCCTAAGTTCTTCTAAAAATTCCTCCCTGAAATGAGAATCTCCTCCTTCGCTTTGTATAGGTTCAATAATCAAACCTGCGATATCATCACCAGTTTTATCGATTGCATCATGTATTTGAGAAATGCTTTGTTCTTCTAGAAGCTTTATTTGATCAATATTAGAATTAAGAGGGAAAGCGATTTTCGGATTTATTACTCTTGGCCAATCTTTGAATTTTGGAAAATATTTTATCTTACGTGAATCAAAAGTGTTAGTAAGACTCAATGTATATCCGGAACGCCCATGAAAAGCTTGTTGAAAATGGATTATTTTTGTTCCCAATTCTTCTTGTATTCCTTTTGCGAAATTCTTTCTAACTTTCCAATCAAAACTTGCTTTTAAAGCGTTTTCAACCGCTAGAGCTCCCCCACTTATTATAAACAGATTTGGTAAGAAATCAGGAATTCCTACGCGACTGAAAGTATCTACAAATTCTGCCATTTCTTCTGTATAAAAATCTGAATTACTTGGTTTGTGAATTGCTACTTTAGCTATTTTCTTCAAAAACTCCTTCTCCAGCATTTGAGGATTATTAAGACCTATTGGAGAAGAAGCAAAGAATGAAAAGAAATCTAGATAATATTTATCATGCTTTTTATCATAAATTCTACAACCTCTACTTTTTTGTAAATCAAGAACCATGGGAAAACCATCAACAAGCATATGTTTTGATAAAACTTCCAAAGCATCCATTACATTACACCTACTATCCATCAAAAAACATCAGAATTTATAACTTTTTATTTAGAACGTTAAGTTTGTACGAAATATAAATAAAGGAAAAAAAAGCCCGATTAAGTAAGAGGATGAAGTGGCGTAGCTGGTATAGAGGTTGTTGCCCGGCCACTCTTATTCCTCTCGGGCAAGGGGTGCCTTATTTTGGCATGTAAAAGTTGTTATTTTTATTTTAAATAGATTCTAATAGTTTCATCCGCAATTAGAAAAAACTAAGAGTAATGCAAAATAAGCAAGATTTATAGTAAATCACATCTTTTTTAAGTTAAAACTTTCCGTCTAGATAAGGAAAATGTCTGATCAGAAGGTATATGTTGGAATAACAGGTTTCAATTTTGAAGATTGGTTCGCCAACAAAGGAGGATTTTATCCCCCAAATATAGAAAAACATGAACTTCTTGGATTTTATTCAACTGTTTTTCCTACATGTGAAATCAATTCAACATTTTATGCATTTCCAAGATTTGCTAGTACATCAAGGTGGGCAAAATTGCTTCCAGATGATTTTGTATTGACTGCAAAAATACCTAAAGAGATATGCCAAGCTTCAGATATATCGCTTGTTGAGGAGAAACTCAATGTTTTCTTAAATTTAATGAATCCTTTAAAGAAGAATCTTGGTCCTTTTGTTTGCCAATTTAAACCAAGCTTTGATAAGACAGAAAAATCTCTTGAACAATTATTAAAATTCCTTGATTTCTATCCACTAAATGATTATGGACTGGTAATGGAGTTTAGACATGATACTTGGTTCAATCAAGAGACTTATGATATTCTCAATGACTACAATTTAGGGATGGTGAGTTCTTTCTTACCATACATCAAATTTAATCTATTTGAGGAAGTTAAAAGTGATTATTTCTATCTGAGAATAATTGGATCACATAGTCAAAAGATTGGGGAAGGAAAGGTATTAGTTGATAGAACAGCTGTTATGGGAGAATTAGCTGATAAACTAGAATTAGGTTTAGCTAGCAATCCAAAGAAATCAAGTGTTTATGTTTTTATAAATTCACATTTTTCAGGCTATGCACCTCCCACAGCTACTAGATTTAAGGAAATGTTGGAAGAAAGAAAACTTAAAACTGTAACACCTGAAATAACAGCATTCAAAGGTCAACAAAAACTAGCTAGTTTTTTTAGATAAATATTGCTAGTACTTTTCATTTTATTGATTAAGAAAAACATAAAAGTAACTCATTTAAAATGAAGTTTAAATCAATTAAATTTAATTAAGGTTTGGAATAAAGAAAAGGATGAATTCTTGTGAAGAATGAAAACAAAGTCTATCTTCATTCGATAGCTACTACAGTTCCTGAAAAATATTATACACAGAAATTTGCTTTGAAGTACATGAAAAAAATGGTTGCAGATACTACCTACAAAAAGATATTCCTCAACAAGGTTTACAAAGGAACTGAAATTAGAAAGCGACATACTGTTATTGATGATTACGGAAAGAATCCCAATGAATTTACTTTCTATCCAAAAAATAAAAACCTTAAACCTGAACCTACCACTAAACAAAGAAATGAATTGTATTCAAAAGAAGCTCTTCGACTGGGTAAGCAAGCAGTTGAGAAATTATTTACTGCAAATCCTAAATTTGACAAGAATAAGATTTCTCATGTTATTATGGTAACTTGTACTGGTTTTGATGCTCCTGGGCTTGATTATTATATAGTTAAAGATTTTAATTTAAATCCTAAAATAGATAGATACATCCTTGGATTTATGGG
This sequence comes from Candidatus Thorarchaeota archaeon, assembly GCA_048883065.1. Classification (GTDB taxonomy): domain Archaea; phylum Asgardarchaeota; class Heimdallarchaeia; order Heimdallarchaeales; family Heimdallarchaeaceae; genus UBA460. Next base: position 5,535 of record JBHLQZ010000090.1, read on the forward strand.
TTGTCAAGCTGCTATTAATGCTCTAAAATTAGCTAAAGATTTATGTCTTTCTAATCTTGATGCAAGAGTTCTAATCGTAAATGTTGAATTATGTTCAGTGCATTTACAGCAACAATGGGAACTTGATCATGTAATAGCAAATGCTATTTTTGCTGACGGAATTTCAGCTGCTCTCGTTTCCAGTGTTGAAGAAGATTGGGATGGAAACAAATTCATTTTACATGATTTTGTTACAGACATTATCCCTGGCACAGAAGAAGATATGGCATGGAATATAGGTGATACTGGATTTGGAATGAAATTAACAGTCAATGTACCAAAGATTGTAAAAGCAAATCTTGGAAATATTCTAAATGAAATTTTAAGTAACGCAAATAAAATCAAAGAAGACATAAAAATATGGGCAATTCATCCAGGAGGGAAAACAATATTAACAAAAGCTGAAGAAGCACTTGATTTAACATCTGAGGATCTAGATGCTTCATACTATATAATGAGGGAATACGGAAACATGAGTTCAGCAACAATAATGTTCGTTTTAGAATACATTCTGAAAGATGAAAAGAAAAAAGGTTTAACTTTCACAACATCTTTTGGACCTGGTATGACAATTGAAGCTTCGCTAATGGAAAAAATATAGAAGAAGAATATTTATACTTTAATTTTCTTCCAGAATTTTTTTGCAGATTTGTTTCCTCCGAAACCAAAAATTTTACCAACATAAGGCCATAAAGGATTGAATATTGGAAAATACATGACAATCCAATTTGCTATTTTGTGCCACCAAGTAGGTTTATGATTATATTCACAATCCGATATACATCTGGAGCAATCAACTGCATTCTCAAGCCAGAATAAATAACAAGATTCCACATCAATGTACCATTTCTTCACTCCAGGATTGTTACTAACACTATATGTTTTGTAGCTTGTTTTATCATCAAATGGTATTGAATTTGAAGGACATCTTTC
>JBHLQZ010000091.1:0-6395 GCA_048883065.1 Candidatus Thorarchaeota archaeon
TAACTGATCCTGAAAAAAGAAAAGGCTCTTGCGTAACTAAACCAATAGCCTTTCTTAAGGAAGACTGAGTTACATTTTTAATGTCTTGAGAACCGATTTTTATAGAACCTTTTGGAATATCATAGAACCTTGTCAGAAGTGAAGACATCAGAGTTGTTTTTCCTGCTCCAGTTGCTCCAACAATTGCAATCATTTCTCCTGGTTTAACTACAAAACTAACATCTTCTAAAACATTTATGTCTTCTTCATAAGCAAATGTAATATTTTCAAAAAATACACTATCATCTTCTTGTTGCAAATCAACAGCTTCAGGTAAATCTTCTACCGCAGGTTTTGCTTCAAAAATATCTATTATCCTATCCATTGCTCCAAAAGCTGCTTCAAGTTGTGGAAAAACCATGGCAAGCATTACTATTGGAAATAAAAATTGTTGAGATAGGTTTATCGCTAAGTAAATATCTCCCAGTGGAAGAGTAGTTGATTTGTTTATCCATCCACTAACGTAAATTATTACAGTAAATAATAAGTAAGTAAGTGCTCTCATAGTAGGCATAACAAACATCATTAGCATACCAAATTGCTTAGAATACTTGTAGTGTTGTTGATTTAATTCTCTAAGTTCTGTGGCAAGTTCTTCTTCTCTATTGAAAGATTTTGCAACAGCAATACCTGTCAAACCTTCAGCCATTTTTCCTGAAACAAAACCAAAAGCTCGTCTTATTCTTAAAACGATTTTTCTCCCAAAGTAACTTAGTACTGCACTCATAAGAAAAGCAATAGGAATTGCTGCTAGTGATATCAAAGCTATTATCCAATTTGTAACAAGAAGAATCACAAATGAACCCACAATTAGTAAAATATGAGAAACAATACCTGAAGATAATTGGACTCCTGTTGCTAATTCTCCCGTATCAGCTGTTACTCTAGCAGTTATATTTCCAGACTGTTCTTTCTTAAGATATGACATATCTGAGTAGTTTAATTTTTCGTATAAATCTAACCTTACTTCATGTAACATTTTTGAATTCATTCTCGCTTGAATCCTAGTTGATATAGAAGTTATTATCCAACCAATTATAGTTAGAACAAAGAAAATTATTGTTAAAGGTACTAAAGCTCTGAAAGTGGAATTTCCTTCTGTTATCGAGTTTATTCCATTTCTTATTATAATAGGATTGATAAGAGATGTTACTGAATAAAGGATGGATAAAACAGCTACTGTTATTATAGGTGCGATATACTTCCTTAGATATTTCCATAAACTGTTAACTAAGACTTTTGTTGAACGAGCTCTTTTATATTTATCAATAGTTAGAGCTCTTCCAGGACCTCTTCTTACATGAGCCATTATTTTCCACCTCCTTCTGCAATGTTTCCATCTTGATATATTCCCATACTTTCAGCCATGGGAAGATGTTTGCACATGAATTGATAATCAAGACATCGTTTTAACAAATCTTCATGGTGTCCTATATCTACTATTTCTCCTTTTTTCATGAGAATAATTAAATCAGCAGCAACTAGAGTCGTTAATCTTTGAGTAACAACAATACTTGTTCTTTCTTTCATTAATTCCTCCATAGCATACCGAAGCCTAAGTTCAGTCTTAATATCAACAGCGCTTGTTGAATCATCAAGAAGAAGTAACTTTGGATTTGAAAGTAGCGCTCGAGCAATTGCTACCCTTTGTCTCTGACCACCGCTTAAAGTTACACCACGTTCTCCAATTACTGTTTCATATTTTTCAGGTAGTGATTCTATGAATTGAGCGATTTGAGCTCTTTCTGCAGCTTCTTTCACTTCTTCAATACTAGCATTGGGTTTTGCAAAAGAAATATTCGCTCTCAAAGTGTCAGAAAATAGAAAAATATCTTGCTCAACAAGAGTAACATTAGAGCGTACATAATTTGTATGCATGGATTCTAGTTTTGTTCCATCAACTAAAATTGAACCATCTGTTGGATCATATAATCTTAATAATAATTTTAAAATTGTTGATTTCCCTGAGCCTGGTCCTCCAATAAGTGCTACTTTGGATCCAGAAGGTATTGAAAACGATACATTTTGAAGAACTTTCTTATCTGTCCCAGGATATGCAAAATTCACATCTTCAAATCTTATTTCTTTATCCCATACACCTTCTTCTGGAATTTCTGGTTGTTCTAATGGATCATCAAATGCCATCTTTCCCCACAACCTGTTTGAATTTTGGAGACCAGCTTGCAGCATGATTAATCTCATAGGAATCATGAAATTTGATCTATTGAGAGAGATTAATAATCCAAGAATCGAAATGAGTGTTCCAATAGTTGCATAATTCCCATTTATTACACTATATAGTCCATATGCAAAAGCTCCAGCAGTAACAACTATTGTAATTAAAGCAGGCCAATAAAAAGCACTTAAATAACCTTCACGTTTCATATCATCTGCATATTCTAAACTTTTCAATGAAAATTTTTGTATCTCCTTATTATGATTATCAAAAGAACGAACTACCTCTACTCCTCTGAACATCTCTTGTGAAATTGCAGAAATATCTGCTAAATCAGTTGCTAATTTTTGTCTTATTGGTCCAACTTTAGCTGCATAAAACCAAGCAATTATCATGTACACTATAAATGATAATGCTAGAACTAAACCAACAATCCAATCGTATTGAAATAGTAGCACAGTAGTAATAATTATTGTTAGTAAGGAACTAAAAAGCATTCTAAGTCCTGGATGAATAGCCATTCGAATCTGATTGATTTCATTCATACCATATGAGAGTATAACTCCAGAATCATTTACATCATAAAAAGCCATAGAATGATCTTGTATAACTTCATAGAATTCTTGTCTCATATCTCTTTGAACTCTAAAAGTAGCATCTGCCCAGATATATACAGTTAAACTTAATGATACCCAACCTACTAATATATAAATGACCATTATAAGAACTTGAGAATTAAATTCACTAGAAAAAATTGTACCATTTGCTATATCAGAAAGTAAGATATCCAATACATCACCTACAAGCGCTACTGTTTTTGTAGTAAGATATGTACTACCAGTTAGAAGTATTGCTGCTGTTAAATACATCAAAGGTTGTCTTCTAATAAATGACCAAAACCAACGTCTTGCTGATTTATACTTATTCAGTATTTCTCCTTGAATATCTACATTATAGTTATTTTGTAACTTTTGAATTGTTGTCGTAACCATTCTAATCTAACTCATTAATTATTTTATCTATCTCTTTTTTTTGTTCTTTTAATTTGGTTCTGATAAATTCAATTGCTATTTTTCTCTCCTCTTCCGATTCAATTTGATTCAGATGATCTTTAATTAAATCTGGATGTCTTATTAAGAAACGAAAACTTGGAATAGGTAAGCCATGTTCCATGAACATTCTTGTGAAAGGTCCTCTAGGATGTCCTTCTTTAGGATGCAAGATTTTTTTTCTTTGTTCTGCTGGAATATCTTCAGCAAGTTTCCGAAATATATCTCTAAAAGGATTAAAAAGAATTGAAGGTGCTTTACCTTTTTTTATCAAAAGTTCTTTATCTTCAGGATGAAAAGCAAAACTTGTAAGATCAGCCAAAGAAATCAAAACTCTAGCTAAGGTCTTTCTTCCATCATCCGTAATTTGGTAAATTTTCTTCAATCGTCCTCCTTCTGAATCATCTCTAATATGTTGAATCAATTCATTTTTTTCTAACGATTCAATAGCTGGGTATATACCACTTATATTACTCCAGATTGTTGACATACTCTTCATATCATCTAAAGTAGATTCAAAAGCTTCTTTTATTTGTTCTAAATACTCTAAATCTTTTGAAAAAGAATCAGGATTATCTCTTTGAAGCAAATTATTGAAGTGAGGATTATATTTGAAAATTGGACATTTTTCAAGAGTATCTTTAACAGAATTTTTCTTCATTTCATAATTATCTGAATTAGGAGTATATTGTGTTGCAAAATCCCTTAACTCTTTAAGAATATCTAGATGATTTTGAGTGAATTCCATCCCTTTTCTTCTTTTTTCAAACAATATATCTGAAGCTTTTGATCTTATTTCATAAGCATGAGAACCTTCTGAAGATCGTGCCAAATGAAGGAGAATTGCTATTTCACCTAATTTTCTAGCTAATTTTTCTTCGAATTTAGAAATTTGTTCTGACATTTTATTACCTTATTAAGCCTGATTGAAGCTGACTAATTAATATATTCAGAATTCTGAATATTAATAAATCTTACTATTCAAACATTTGAAAAAATACACTTTAAGAAAATCTGGATTCCTTTCTCTTATCACAGGTATCTCATATGTTTCTTCCTTTGTCTCTTCTAGTTTCGCTTTATACAAATTTCCACTTGCTTTTCAAATATAATTAAGAATTAAACATCAGGGACATATTCTTCTTCTGATTTAGCTAAGTTTACCATTTCTGAATATGCTTTTTTCACATCTTCATCTTCACCAACTAACAGGAAATGTAAAGATCCTTCGGCATTACCTACACCACTTGAGCCTATATGAAAAACATGAATATTAGGATAAAGGACATCAAATGCTTCAAGTTCAGTAAATACTTCTCCAGGAATTGGCATCAAACCTATAGGTAATCCCATGCAGTATTCAGGGTCTACAACCATATTTCCAAGAATTTGAGATAACTCCCAAACACTATCATCAATCATCCTAGATAAGCTTATAGGTACTATTATTGGTATTCCTCTAGCAACTGCATATGGAATAATTGCACCTATAGTTCCACCCTCAGGATGTCCTAGATAAACTCCAGCTATTCCATCATTTCCTAGAGTATTTCCTCCCTTTATCATAACATCTCCAGGCATGAATTCTTTTAATTCTGTTTTTATGTCATCTATTTCTCTCTTAGTTCCTTTGTCAACGACTACTTCTTTCAATCGTTTTTCTCCTTTCAAACTTCCTAATCGAAATAATTTCTCTTTATCTCCTGTAACTTGCCCAGCGACATAATGGTATTTCTCTATTGTTTCTCTCAAAAGTTCTTCCAAAACATAAGCTGTTGTTGAACCTCTTGCTACAAAGATTTTACCATCTTTTAAAGCATCTTCAATATCTGGATGTTTTAGTATACCCCTAGCTATTAATCTCTTACATTCAGAATGTGTTAAAACAACTATTGCACGCATAAAATTCTACAATAGTGCATCAATAAAAGTGTTTTCAATAAACGAGAAGTTTTACTCTTCAAAATACTCCTCTATATTAGAGTTAGCAAATGGACCTATTGAATTAACATCATCTGTCAAAATATAGAGAATCTTGAATTCATTTTTTTCTTTAGGATCTAGAGTTACACGTTTAGATTGAATCCCTATTGTTGAATAAGTGTAATTTGGTGCATATACTGAAGCACGCAAGAAATTCTTATTAGGTTGAATTGCAGCACCTAGATAATATTTGTTTTTAATATTCTTGTATGCAGTCCATTTTGCATCATAATCACAGTGCAACCAGACATATGATTCAAACTCATCTAGCTTGAATGTAGTTATCTTTCCATTGACTTCAGTATAATACTCATCATCAGGTGTTTCACTTGTTTTAATGTCTACATCTATACCAACATCAAATACTCTTTTTACATCAGAATGATTCTCAATGGTTTGAATATAAAGTAGAAAAGGGGAATCAGGAAGAGTGAGATACTCATTCGTAACTTGTAAACCCTTTAAGTTAGGGGAATAATCTATAACTTGAGATTTAAATCCTATTCCTTTCCATTTACCTTTTTGAATCTGAAAACCTTCAAATTTTAATTTGTTATAGTCTTGTTGATTCCAAGAATCTACTAGTCTGACATTTCCACTTATTCCACCATAATACTCGTTAGTCCAAAGAAATGGTTTAACTTCTGGATAGAAGGTTTTGAAATAATTGTTTACATTTTCTACTGAAAGAGAGAATATTTGTCCTCTATACGATGCATCTCCTTTGAATCTAAGAAAACCATTATCGACTTCATACAACGTTAATCCATCTTTTTCTGATTTCTTAACTTGTATGTCTTTTGTTGGATTAAAAGTCCCTATAGATATTGGATGTTCATAGATTATCTGCGACGTGCTGTGAATGAGTTTTCCAGAATAAATTTTTCTTTCAAGATTATTTAGTTTAAATTGAATATCTAATCTTTCTAATCTATTTTTTTCTATTATTGCATTTTCGGGTTCAGTACTTAATTCTTTGAAGTTAAGCTCAATACTTCCTCTGAATTCAGCTGTTTTATTTGTGTGAATGGATGTTAATAGATCCTTTGATGAGTTTGGTAATATGATTCCTCGACTATAATATTTAGAATTTTGATTGCTTAACAAACTTGTAGTCTTAAATTCTTTGGGTTTACTTGTTAAAACTG
>JBHLQZ010000092.1:0-6312 GCA_048883065.1 Candidatus Thorarchaeota archaeon
TTAAAAGTTCAGAAAAAATAATTGCTAAAACTCGTGAATTTCAAGAAAAAATTGTAGCAGTAGTAAATGAAATGAGTAAGACCGCAAACGCTCAACTAACAGCAACTAATGAGTTAATTTTTTCTAGTATTAAAGCTGAAATAGGTACATTAGAAACGGAACTTAAAGATTATGCATCAAAGTTTAAGGAACACATATTGGCCAATGAAGAAGCTTTTAAAAATCATCTTTTTTCATTAGAAAAGCTAGCTTCATTAGTAACTGAAACCAAACATCCAGAAGTGCAAACAGCACCAATAATTTCAAAAGAAGCAACACTCACTTACATTAGAAGTATGTTTTCACGAATGAAAGGCGGAATTACCATTCTGATGCCCGATATAAATGATATCCCTATTGATTTGATCTTATCTTCAAAAAATCATCAAAGAATCAATATTGTCAGTATTATTAACCTTAATTCTCATAAGGATTTTCTTAAGAAGATATTCCACAAACCTAATGTGAGAGTTAGAGGCGTTGATCAGGCCAAATTCATAGGTGTTGAAGGGTATTTAGCAGCTGATCGTGATGGAGAAGAAGTGTTAATTGGTGTAACAGAAGATCAAGGAGGAATTGTGGCCATAGCAAGCGAATCAGATGCATTTATCAATCTTATGGGAAAAATCGTTCTTGGAGACTATTTCTTAGCGAGATCCCAAGAAATAAATCGTAGTGATGTCGGTATGTAAATTTCTTGATATCCTATCTGTAGTTTCCTTTTTTTTATTCTTTTTTCTTTTCAACAACGGAAATATAAATTTCATAAGGGGGATTCAATTCTTGTTCTGCAGTTATTAATTCATCTCTAAATAAATAAAGGCAGGAAATCAATACTCGAGCTCTAGTGAGCCTTTTTTGTTCATCAGTTCCTCCTTTCTCCTCCATTATGCTAACAACTTTAGAAAATTCCGCTTCTTTGTTTTTATCTTTCTTAGCTATCCTTTTAATCGTTTCGAAGGTATTTTTTACAATATCTTCTATTGCAACCCTATCTAAATCAAGTTCATAATCAAAAGATTCGAAATCTGCAAGTTCTAAGCGACGTCTTCGTCTAGCTACCCCTCCCTTTTCTCGTTGTCTCTTTCTCTCTTCTTTTATCTTTTCTAGTTTTTTCTTTTCATCTTCCTCCTGTAAAGCAAGTAATAACTCTGCATAGAATGCGTCTGGATTAGCTGATTCCGCAAGAGCGAGTGTTTCCCGAGTGATATAGAACTCTAGTGGGATCTTAAATTGAAAAGCACGTCTCCTTGCCCGAAGCGCAATTTTTTCCTCTTGCCTTTTTTCATACTGAATAGCGAGACTTACTTTTTTTTTCAGAATCCTTGATGCGGAATATATTGCTTGGCCAAGAATACGGAAGTCTAATCCTTGATCAAGGAGTTTACTGTGAAAATCAGGAAGGATTTCTTTCATCTTGAATTCTCGAATATAAGATACGCGTTCTGGAAATAAATCCGGGTTTATTAGATAGATATATGGTTCTTCAAGAAAAAATTGGCCGCTGTGGCTGAATAATCTGATATAATCATCTTCATCTTCTTCCTCATCTGACTCAATTACCTCAGTATCTTCCAAATTAGCCATATGGTTATTCTCCTAGGAGTAGAATTGATACTTTTCAAACATTAAAAGGCTTGAGCTCGCTCAAGTTGTTTATCTTCACTCATTTGTATTGAAAATACCGAACTTAATCCCTTAACATTCGTACATCCATATAGACGATCTGCCCATGCCATAAGTATGTCTCGATGGCTGATAACAAGGAATTGAGCTCCAGGAGTGGTTTTCTTTGATTTTATTGTGTCATCCGCGTCTTGACCTACACTCCTGCTCATACGATGTAACAGTTTCGCAACACGTCGTACATTCATGGGATCCAAAGCAGCGTCAATTTCATCTAGAATATAGAATGGTTGAGCGTCAACTGTTTGTACAGCAAAGATAAAGGCGAGTGCAGTTAAAGCTTTTTCTCCACCTGACATTGCTTCTAAAGAAGCTACTTTCTTGCCTGCAGGATGAGCTTCAATAAACATACCTCCCTCAAATATATCTTCTCCTTTTTTAGGATCCTTCTCGAGAATTAATTTAGCATCTCCTCCAGAAAGCTCATGAAAAATTAAACCGAAGTGTTTATTCACCGATCTGAAAACTTTCATGAATATCGTGAATTTTTCAGTTTCGATTTCTTCAATGAAATCTAGTATGACTTGTCGCTCCTCAATGAGGATATCACGACGATCTAATAATTCCATATACCTTGAATTTTCTTCCCCAAATTCTTTTAATGCCCTCATGTTAACTGGTTCTAATCGTTTCTTCTCTTCAGACTTCCTATTTATCTCATTTTTTATTTTATTTTCATCAACGTCTTCTAATTCTTCAGTCTCTTTAGATATTATTTCTATATTATTTTCCAGAGCCTCATTCTGAAGATTTTCAGTTTCAACCGCTATTCTTTCACGATGCAATTTGATTTCAGTAATTTTTTCTTCAAATTTTACAATATTCTCGTTTAGCTTTTCTTTGTCTTTTACAAGCTGGCTTTGATATTTTTTCTGTGTTGAAAGGTCTGATTTGACATCCTTAACTTCTATAGTCACTTCTTCTTCCTTTTCGGATATTTTCTTAAGTTGATCAGCAAGTTGTGTGTGTTGTTCACCAATCGCTTGTAACTCCCCTTCTAAATTCGCATTTTCCACCTGAATACTATTTATTTCTTCTTTTGTTTCACTTAAACGCTGTTCTTTTTCGATCTTGCTTGCTTCTAGACTTTCAATTCTTGATTCAATCCCAGAAAGCTTCCCTTGTAATTTACCAAGCCTTTGCTCAACTTGATTCATATTTTCTAATATTGGACGCGTATCTGCAGCTTCTAATCTTGTTTCAATCTCTTTTGTTTCTTCCGCTATTCTTTCAATTCCTTCCTCATACTGGGCCATTTCTAGTTGTTGTTCATCTCTAGTTTTCATACGATTTTGCAATTGTTGTTGTAGTGGTTCTAATTCCTGTTTACTTTTATTTAAATTCTCCTGATAGAGATTTATCTCATTTTCCTGTTGAGTAAGAGAAATTGTAGCATTTTGAATGTTTTTTTCCAGTTTTACTAGGGATTGAGAAATAATGTTCTCTAGTTCTTGTAGCTTTTTTCTATTTGCTTCCTCTTCCTTTAATCGTGCTTTATTATTATTCAATTCCTCACTAGTTTCTTCCATCTCTATACGAAGTTTATCTACAGTTTCTTGAGCTGAGGCTAAGTGAAATCCGCCATAAATGATACCATTCGAGTAAAAAACATCTCCATCATCAGTTGAAACAGTCTGGCCTTTTTTTCGCCATATTTTTGCTGCTTCTGTGAGATTATTCACTATCTCATTTTGTTCGCGGATTTTTTTTACAATATTAGAAAATTTTTCACCAGTTTTAAGTTTAAATTTCTCTAGTGGAATAAAGTTTGCAGCACCAATAGCATTTGTCTTTAATAATTCAATACAACTTATTGATGAATCAATAGTGTCAGTTATTATAGCATCAGAAAGATGTCCTACTTCTGGGGGTAATGATTTACCTTCTGTATCTAAATTCTGAAATTCTCCTAGTACACCCTGAATCATTCCTTCATTCTTTTTATTACTGATGAAAGATACAGCTGGATTTTCTTTTCCCGATTCAGATTTTAAGAATGAAGATATTGTATCAATTCGTGCTTTCTGTACTAGATACTTGTCATTTAAGCCTCTGACTTTTGCATCAATAGATGTAATTAGCAAATCAAGATTTTCTTTTTTCTGCTCAATATCTCCTAATTTGGAATTAGCCTCTGTAATCTTATCAGAGTCTTCTTCAATAATTTGTTTAAGTTCTTGAGATTTACTCTGGTTTGCTGAAATTTGATCACTTAATTCTTTCTGACGTTTTTCGTACTCTTTTACATTATTCTGGAATGCAGTAACCATATTTTGAGAAACTTCAAATGATACTTGCGCTTTTGTCAAACGATCATTTTCAACTCTATATCGCCGTTCAGCGTCATCATATTCATTCTTAATATCATCATACTGTTGATTCTTAAGTTCCAAGTCATTTTCTATTGAAGTACGCTCGTTTTGAGTTTCTTCAATCTTTGAAAGCAGGTCCTTTTTTGTTTCCTCAAGTTTTTCTTTTGTTTGGATGTCATCTTCAGCCTTATTCTGGATCTGATTTAGTCGTTCTTCAAGCTGTTTTATTCTTTTTTCATTTGATTGAATTGTCTTCTTATTGTATTCTGTTTTTTCTTCAAGTTTCGTTTTTTCAATATTTTTTTCTTCAGAAGAGGTACGAATCTCCTTAAGAGATGTCTCTAAACGTATTAAATGGTCTTCAAGGGAACGAATTTTCTCAGTAACGTCTTCAATCTTTTTATCTGTCTCTGTACGTTCATTCACAAACGTCTCTTGGTTATTACGAATTTCAGCAATTTCATTATCAAATTTTGCTGTTTCTTCCTGATTACGGTGGAATGCGTGTGAAATTAGAAGTTCTTTCAGATGAAAAACTTCACTATCAAGTTGTGTCCATCTCTCGGCATCCTCCTTTTCTTTACGTAAAGATTCCACACGTTTAGCTACTTCATTTACAAGGAGCTGAAGTTCATCCATCCTTCGATTAGCTTCATCCAATTCCACAAGAGATGCTTTTTTCTTCTCATCAAACTGACCGACACCTGCTAGATTCTCCATTAACTGGCGTCGTCCAATAGGTGACATTCCTACAATCTCACCAACCTGTCCTTGAGCAATGATATTGTAGGAATTAATAACATCAATACCCGCTATTCTTAATTTGTCTAGTATATCCGTACGCGTAGTTCGCTTACCATTTAACCGATATACACCACTACCATTTCTTTTAAGTTCTCTACTAACAATAACTTCCTTTTCTTTAAGAGGTATAGCGTAATCTGAATTATCAAAAATAATCTCAACAGTTGCTTTTTCAGCTGGCTTTCTACCCCCAATACCATTGTATATTAGGCCAATCATCTTATCGGCCCGCATACTTTTCTTGGACAAAGCGCCAAGACAAAAATTCACACCATCAATAGAGTTAGATTTACCACTGCCGTTGGGTCCAACTATTACGGTAAATCCTTGTGCCAATGGCATTCTAACGGTACCAGGTCCATAAGACTTCCACCCAGTCATTCTAATCTCCTTTATATGAACCATTGGTTTTGCCTCGGATTTTGAACTAGTATTCTTTTTAATTAACACATCTCTGTGAGTATTTGGCTAGATGCATGCATAAAATACTTTTTCAATCTAGTGATTAAAGCCATTCCTTTTAAATTTTCATAAGTTTCTTGAAATATTTTTTCTCTTTACATTATAAATGTATTCAAACATGTGTGATATAAGAAAAACAACCTCTCTTCTAATTCTATAAGATCACCGATTGAATCTGGTAGTTTCTGATGGTTATTTTCAAAAAAATACAGAATTTTTAATTTAGCAAATTGATTGATTAATGATAATGATAAGAAGTGTTTTTTGGCTTCCCAATCCTCCATTTCTATCAATCCTTGATTTCCTATTTTTTTACATCAACGATCTGTGTAGATAAACGTCGTTTGAGTAATTTCTTAAAGGTAAATTAATGGAGATTTTTTATAATTAATCAAATAGAAAAACAGAATTTTTATTGATCCAAAAAAAGAGTATATTCAAATTACTCTCTCGAGAATCTCTGGTAAAATCATTGGAGAAATCGCTTTTAGAAATTCCTTTGTTTCTCCTCCTTGATCAATTGTTATTACTCGATACGTTAAGCCTTTCCTTTCTCTTAATCTTTGAGCTGCCGTAGAAGCAATAAACCTTGAGCGAACATCAGCTGAAAGTCCAATCCATAGAAAAATCTTTTTCAAGGTTTTGTCAACCAATACATAAACAGAGTCATTTTTCAGGTGTTTAGAAGAGCTAGAATAGGGCTCAAGTTCACCAGATCCATCTGCAGAAATTTGAAAAATCTCTTTCTCTTCTTTTTCAAAAATTAACATTATAACACAGACTTATTGGCTAATTTAGCTACATATTGAATCAGGAGTTTGAATTAATAAAGCAATCTAAGGAAATTATCCGAAAATAACTATATAATTAAAACCTCTTATGTTACTCGTATATAATGAATAAACATTTGTATTAAATTATTCTATCCAATAACAGTTTTTCCAAAGCTGATATTAAAATCTGTTATATTTAATGGATTTGATTTGTTTTCTACTTTGTAAATCTGCAA
>JBHLQZ010000093.1:0-6299 GCA_048883065.1 Candidatus Thorarchaeota archaeon
ATAATACCAGCTTCTTCCAAAATCAAAATGTAATAAATTATTAACAAAGTCAACATATCTTTCAAACCAAGGAACTGTGTACAGATCTCTGCTTAATAATCCCATTTCTACTGCTTCTTTGTTATACGCATTATTGTAACATTCAACCGTATTACACTGTATCAATCCCAATCTTATAATGACAGGATCACCTGGACTCACATTAATCATTGTAAAATTCATTAAAGTTATACCTAGCATAAGAGGAACTATATAAAGAACTCTTCTGATTATGTATCCTCTTAAAGACATCGTATCACTTCTTATTCATTAATCATAGAAGTCCTTAAAACCTTTACGTTTCCTCAATACTTAGTATTTGATTGTTTTTGAGTAAGTTTTTTGTATAAGTTTATTCTTCTTTTTTTTATGAAATATACTGAGAATACTTTCCTAGGTTTGAAAAATCACAAAATTTACTACCAATCATGGATTCCTGAAGATCCAAAAGCTATCATTCAAATTGTTCATGGTGGAGTTGAGCATGTTGGAAGATACAGACATCTTGTAGATTACGTTACATCTTCAGGATTTGCAGTTTATGGTAATGATCATCGTGGTCATGGTAAAAGCGAGGGAAGAAGGAATCATATTAAAAGCTTTGATGAATATGTAGAAGATTGTTATAAACTTACAGAACTAATTAAAAAAGAACAAAAGGGAAAACCTATCTTTCTTATTGGACACTCTATGGGTTCATTAATTGGTCAACGATATGCTATTAAATATCAGAAAGAACTGAAAGGATTAGTTTTATCAGGCTCTGGAACTAGAGTCCCTCTCCCAAAACCACTTGAGTTACTGGCTCGAGTCATGGGTGTAATTTGGCCAACTTTCATGGGACCAGCTGGTATCATTCCTGAGGAGTTATCATCTGATCCCGATTCAGTTAAAGATTATACTAATGATCCTCTAATTAATTATAAAAAAGCAACAACCTCATATGGATTAGCTTTCATTAAACATTATCCTGAAATCAAGAATAAAATAGAAACAATCAAAATTCCTGTTTTAATTCAGAAAGGAGAGTTAGATAAACTGGTTATAGGTATTGAAGAACTAATAGAAGATTTGAAAAATGCGAAACTAACAGTTAAAATATATCCAGGTGGTTGGCATGAGATGTATACTGAAACTAAAGAGAAGCGTGAAAAAGCATTCTCTGATTTGGTTCAATGGATGAACAAACTTCTGTAAAGAATCAATTTTAGATTTTATTCATCTTCTGGACTAGAATATTCTTTGATTAAAAGCCCATCTCCTGCATGAATCTTTGCTTCATCATCTGGGAAGAAGAAGTACTTCCCTTTCTTTCTTACTGCTAAAATTTGCATAAAATCATCCAAACATTCAGCTTCTTTGACAGTTTTTCCCCAATAGGGAGAATCTTTTGTAACATAAATATAATCTAAAGCTTCAGATGAATCATCGATGACTTCTTCAAGTAAGCTATAAGGTTTGTGTCTAGCTGTTACTCCAAAGGATATTTTAATAGCAGCATCAGCAATCTCTTCAAATGAATCTGCCATTCTGAGATAAGCCATAAGTGTTTTTTTTCCAATCATATCTTGTTTATATAACCTTAAAACTTCCTCAATTAGTTCAAACTGTAATTTATCAATTTTTTCTTCAGTTATTAAGATAAGATTTTTTAATTTCTTTAAATCTTCCAACGCATAGAGGTAGGAAAGATCAACTACTAATTCTGCAGTTTCCTTCATTGTTACCAACAAATCTTGATGGTATTTGAGTTTGGAAACTGGTTCAACATCATTCTGTTTAATTATTTCAACTCGAGCTTGTTCTACTGTGCTTATTTCACCCTTAGCTAATCCGATAAAATGGTTAACATTTGGTAAAGGTCCTCTGAAAATAAGCAAATCTCCAGATTTCATCACTTCATCATAATTAGTTAGTAAACCTTCTTTTGGTCTTATTATTCCAACTATATCAACACCAATCATATCATGCAAATCAGCTGATAGTTCAGATTCACCACAAAGTGCTGAAGAACCTTCTAAAGTAATCAAATCTACTAATTGATCCATATGTTGTTGAACTTTCTTAATCTCATCTTCTACTTCATAACCCATTAAAACTAAAGAAGCCATATCCGCTGCAGAATCTGAGATTATGTTGCTTGCTTCTCCAATTATATAGTAAATCCTTAGTTGTTCTGCAAGACTCTGATTTTTTATTGATAATGACAAATGATCTAGAAGTTTCTTATAGAGCTCATCTATTTTCTCTTCAATCACTAAAACTTGTTCAGCTACAAGTTTATCAGTATAAAGTAATGAGGCAAAAGCTAAATCAACGCATATTTCTGAGAGCGTTTTCATTTCAATCAAAATATCTTTAACACTAGTTGGTTCAGTTTCGTTCATTGATAATCTAGCACTCTTCTAAACAACCTTTCTTATCAGATAAATATCAACTTTTCGCTTTAAACTAAAAGTTGTTTAAGAAAAGTTAAGAAGTACTTGTTTTACAAAATATTATGAACACCAATTCTAGGTTTGAACAGAAATATATAGTTTCAACAAAAGAAAAAATCCTAGATTGGTTAAGCTTTGGTAGAAATGAGTTTTTCATTATCTTCAGTATGTTTTTCTTTAGCATAGCAAATGCTAATTTTATGCCTTACGCACCAATTTGGCTAAAGAAGTTATTTGATGTCGAATCTTTTGTTGTATTAGGTCTTACTAATGCTATTTATAACGGAATGTTAGTAGTTGGTACAATATTATGGGGATTTTTTGCTGATAAATTTGGTACTAAAAAATTCATTATTGGTGGATTGATCGCTTTAGGACTTATGTACTTCAGTTTAATCTTTTCAATGAGTCCTGTATATTTTCTTGTTATTATTTTAGTAGGATTCTTCTTTGGTTCTGCTCAACAAGCAAATTATTATGCAATGGCTACAGTAGAAACTTCCAAATCAAAAGAGATGATACTTGGAAAAATAACAGCTATTACCAGTTTAGGATGGATAATTATGAGTCCTATAACAGGTATAATTTATGACAAAAAAGGTGATAATGCTATGATCATCCAACTAATTATAGCAATAGTCTCAATTGTGATAGCTTTAGTTTTTATTCTCTTTGCTAAAGAATCAAGATCTAAAGATTTAGACTTAAAGAAAAAACCACTTAAACAATCTGTACCTATTTCTATATACCCTATTTTTTTCGGATTGATTATCATTTGGGCTTTCTTTCTACAAGGAACGATGAGTGGTTTTTGGGCTTATAGTTCAATCTATTTCATAGATACTCTAAATGTTAAAGCAGTTCACTATTCATATTTTCTAATTGCTACTACTACTCTTGCGATTCCAGTTTCAATATTTTTAGGAAATATAAAATCTAATAGGAAAATCAGCACAGTAGCTATATTTTATCTTCTTATTCAAGCATTATGTTATCTTTTTATGTCCATTTTCTATACTAACTCAATTCTTAATCTTATACTCTACAGTATACCAATGTATCCTTTCTACAGTGTATCAATCTATACATTGATTGCTAATTTTTCATCAGAAGAGAGAAGAGCTGCTGCTTATGGGATATTCAGTTCTATTGGTATAGCTGGTGTAGTTGTAGGCATACTGGTATTGGGAGCTATCGCTGATAATTCTTCTATGGGTATATTTATTATGTTAAGATATGCTTTTGTTTTTGCAGTTATATCCTTTGCATTTGCGATTGTTATTTTTTTCTTAATTCGAATAAAAAAAATGAAAGACTAGCAACATTTTTATGAAAGGAAAAACTCGAATAGATATTAATAAAAGCATAAAAAGTGACCAATTTGTGACCATCAGTTTCAAAAATAGTGACCAATCAATAGTTTATTAGAAAAACTGAGGTGAATCAAATTGGATATAAATGAATTTGGTGATAAATTGAGTGAAGAGATAGATAAAGAGATAAAGAAAGCTAAGAAGAAGTCTTCTTCTGATGCTGAAGAAGTAAGAGAGATTCTAGGTGTTGTTTCAACACAAGTCCCAGATTTACTAAAGAACATATTTGGATCAATATATGATCCATCAATTGCTGTGAACTATGGAAAGGGGATAGGATCTCTATACAAAGAACTTCAAGAACAAGGATTACCTGAAGAAATGGTCAGAGAAATTGTTTTGAATTTTTCCAAATCATTTGATTTTATGGGAACTGCTATGAAGAGTATTCCCCAAGGTATCGATAAGAACGGAAAAATAAAAGCTAAAATAGATATAGAAAACGACGAAGAAGATGACTAGAATACTGATAGGTGGAATGTATGACTAAAACCTTATGGGCTATTTTTTGGTCAACACTCCATATCACATACCTTGTGGTATTATTACCCTATCTTTTCTTATATCTCATTATTTCGGGGTCTACAAGAAAATCTAGAAACAAGATAATAATTAGAAGAGAGTTAAAACGTTTTGGAATTTCAAGGGATTTTAGAAGAGAAATAGCTAAATCATATGGCAATGGATTAAGCTTGAGTAACTTGATAAAAATATCTTCTCTTAAAGATTCTCCAAAAGAAATAAAAAAATTCATAAAAACTAGTAAAACAGTTATAAAATAATAATTAGAAGAAATCCAAGAAGAAGACTCAAACAATTCTCTAGTGTGAAAATTATGTCTGAAGATGAAACATTAGAAAATAGGATAGCAGAATTAGAAGAGAAAATTAACTATGTTATTCTTCAGATAAATAATCTCCAACACAGAGTTTCTGATTCCAACCCAGAACTCAAAGAAATGATGAATCTTTTGCAAATCTTAACTTCAGCATTACAGATTTCTAAAGCTCCTTTTACAGTACTATCTCAAACCCTTTCTGTGAAAGACAGAATATTAGAAACTCATCCAGACATAAAATTTGATGAAATATCAAAAGCAATTATTTCTGCTTTAGAAAGAAAGGAGAGGTTAAATATTTCCCAATTAACTGATCAAGTAAGAAAAGAAAGAGGTTCAGCTTCTAGAAGGATTGTAAGAGAAAGGGTTGAGAAACTAATTTCTCAAGGAATTATTAGAGAGATAGATATAGGCTATGGAAGGCAGATAGAACTTATGCCTATAGAAGAAAAAGAAGAAGAATAAATAGTATTATTTTTTGAAAAAAAAAAGAGAAGAGTTTATCTTCTCTTAAAGTAGTAAGAAACTCTTACAATTGCTACAGCTAATAATGGTAAAATAACTGCAGCAATCCAGGAAGAAGCTGTTTCAGCTACCCCAGAATCGTCTGTACCAAGAGAGGGGTCATAAATAATACTGTCAGCATGTTCAAAACTTAAGAATACTTGGAGTATTCCATCACCAGTGCTAGAGCATGATGCATTAACATTTCCATATCTATATTGTGATTCATAGGTGTTTCTAATTCTGGATTGATTAGCATATCCAAAGAATAAACCGTTTTCATCGTTTGCAATAGTAAGCCTCTGTTTGATTTGGTTTTCTTCTGCAGCAAGCTGTTGTTCATTATTTGTAGTAGACTCTGTTGTGTCTATAACTTGATTGTTTTGATTTTTAATTTGACTTCCTTCTTCAGGAGTTATGTCAAATCTAAGAGCTAAAAGACTATCAACTTCTTGCCATGGCCAACCATTAATATAGATATCAAATTTAAATTCTGCACCACCAATTAATTCATAACCATCAATAACTTGATCTTCAAGATATAGATGCATAGCAAGAGTAACTTCTAAATCATTATATAGAGCACCTATAATTGTATCTGATGTAAAATTGAAATGTGCTGCTGTTACTAAATCACCAGCTTCTTCAACATCAAAACCACTGAAGTCCCATTGAATACTAGATAATGAGAGAGGAGGATTTCCAACAAGAGATTCATTATATTGAAATACACCATCTTCATTAAGATCTTGATATTCATGTATCTGTTTGAACATCACATTAACACTATATCCCGAAGCTAGTCTATAGTGAAATGTTGGTATAGTTCCCATAGCATTTACACTTATTGTTACATTAGCAGTCTCAATCGTTGCTATTCCATTCTTATATTCATATGTTATCCCTTGTTCAGGAGCTGCTTGAATTTGCATACTTGCGAACAAGAACATAACAACACTTAATCCAATTAATAATTGTTTTACTTTCATTTTTTTCGCCAAAATTCAAGTCTCTTAGCAAATTTAATACATGTTTATTTATTCTTATAAATTCAATAACTTTAAAATTTTAAAGTTGATAAAGAGTTAAAATTAAATATTATAGATT
>JBHLQZ010000094.1:0-6284 GCA_048883065.1 Candidatus Thorarchaeota archaeon
GATCCTCCTCCACAAGATCTGCGTAAAAAAGGGATGTTATTTTTTTCTAAATAATCTGTTTCTATAACTAAATCTATAACTTGATGGAGTCCAATGGAAACAAATGGTTTACTGGGCCAATTTATAATTAAAGTGTTAGGAGTAGAAAGTTCAGCTTGTATTAAAGCTAATGCATGGTAGATTGATTGTGTTCTTTGCCAGGGAATTTTAGCAAGGTTCAATAATCGCCATTCTTTCATGAAAAAACTCCTAGGTTGATTCTTTATTTCAGTCTACTGTTACCCATCCTGCTTCATCAGTTAAGAAGAAAAGAACTTCACCAAGATTATCGAGAAGTAGTAGTCTAGTAAATTTAATCTGCATGGGAGTATTGTTAATTTCTATTTCAGCATAAAACTGTACAGTTGCAAGATATTCCAAACTTGCAGCATATGTAGAATACACATCATGTATCGTGTGATTAACATCAGGATAGGAAGTTTCGGAAAAACGATAAGCAAAATAATCAATAGGAGTGAAAGCATAGAACAAGTAGGTTCCGTTTTCATATAAGGTAAATAAGTCAGCATACATATTCTGAGTTTCTTCTTTTGTTGGTAAACTTGTGATATTCATTTCGACAATAAAGAGATGAACTTTCTTGCTAAATCCTCCATATTCTTGCAAACTAACATTCTGCATAAATAACTCTTCATTTATAATAAGTTCTGTTAAATTATTTATTTCATACAAATATTCTGTAGTAGTAAGATTATCCCAGTAGAAGGAATCACCTGAGATTTTTGATGCTTCGCTTAAATAAAGAGCACTTGAAGAATCTCCATCAATTGTATTTATAATAACAGAACTGTTGAACTGATCAATTCCTGGAGGAGCAGTGCTGAATGAAATTAGGATTATTGGTAATCCTAAGAAACAGAAACCAAAAAGAATTACAAATGCATTATATGCTGTATTTGACATATTTAGATATTTGTAAGTTAATTATAAAAAACTATTCTTTTACTCTGAAAAATAAAGAAAAAAAGAAATTAGTATTATTTTAGTTTTCTATTTTTAGATATGAAATAATAAGTTGGAAGCACTATTGCAAAACAGCCAACTGTTGCTAGAGCAAAATAAGTTCCTAGATTACTATAAAATGTGAATCCACCCAAATAGTTATCTGTCCAAATTTTTCCATCTTTTGAGAAACTAAATGCTACATCTGGCCAACCGCCACCATATCTATGTCCTTCACCTACTTCAAACGCAACAAAAAGGTAATCTTCATAAATTGAGACACTTGGTTCCATTCTATAATATCCATCAGAAAGAGCTTTACTTACATTAAAGTATCGTGTTGGAGAACTTGTTATTTGATCTAGTACAGCAGCCCAAAGGAAATATTCTTCAAAAACGATACCTTGTGCTATATCATATATGTCTATTAATGTGTCTTGAGCTACAAGCACATACTTTTCTTCTAAATCCCAATATGTTAAGCTTGGATGAAATAGTGTTATATTTACTTCAGCTCCATTTCGAACATGAACAGGATCTACAAAATTTGTTACACCAGTAAAAAATGTAAAATCAAGTGTATTAATTCGAGCTATTTTGACTTGTTCACGCATTAAATCGGTCATTGTACAATATAGTTGATTTCCATTTTCATCAAAAAAGAATTCGAAATCTGTCCCATAAAAATTTGCATCAATAAGATCAAATGTGTCTACGATTTGAAGGTTACTAGGATTTATTGTCAAGACTCTAGTTGCGTCAATATAAGTTGGAGCTCTTTCATAACTATATGCAAGAACTAACCGATTAGTAGTAGTAGAAGTATGCGAAGCATCTAACCAGTAGTAGTTTAGAAATTGTGCAGAAGAATTATAAAGCCATATTAAATCAGACCATGTAACACCATCATCTTCAGAGTATGAAAGGAAGAATGTTAGATTACCATTATCTACTTGTTCTGCAGCCATAAAAACATAAGCAATTTCATTGAAATAAACTAAAGCTGTCTGATTTATTAGATGAGTAGCTTCATGATCATCAGGAACATAATTTAGAGGATATTCAATTTCATAATTAGTTATGAGAGAATCGTTTGATTCAATGGTTTGAAATTCTGTTGGTGTTTCTAAGCATCTTCTTGCTCTTAAATCATTTGAAATTATATGATCATTTGATATTGTTGCATCTTTATAGGTTAGAAGATACACATTATTAGCTACTGGAGTTAATAGTCCTTTGGTACTAGAATGGAAAATTATCCCTTGAGAAGTATAAGGTACCATTGATAGTACTACAAAACACAAAAAGAAAGTTATAACTATTTTCTTCAACATTTTCATTTAGGAGACTCCCAAATTATTCTCTTTGCTCAACTTGGTTGAAGAATATATAAATTTTGTCAAGAAAATACATTTTCTTATAGAAAATTATGATAAAGAAAAACTTTCTCGAATCTGTCTTAATTCTTTAATAGAATCACTATCAAAATCATAATCCGTTGTTGATATGTCAAAGAGGATTAAGAAATCATTATGTGATAAAGCTAATAATTCAAAAATACCTTTCAATCGATCCTTCTTATTCTCCCAATTACCTGTGAGAATATGAGCTTCATGACCATTTAGATTGCTTATTGTATAATCTTTTATTCTTATGATATCTCCCATATAATATTTAAAAACTAATCTTGCTCTTAAGTCAGCTAAATAGTCCAATGTTAAAGAATTCTCCAAATATGGTTGCCAGTATATGAAAAACATTCTAGTTGGTTTTAATCTAATAAAAGGTACAAAACTAGTATAATCTAGACCTTTCAATAGATGAGCATAATAACCTGATGGGAAAGTAAGAGTACCAATTAACTCTATATTTGTTACTTTCCTTTTGTTTGTTAGATCTAAATCAATACTAATCATTATAATAGATATTCTTCAAACACTGATATAGCTTACTAATAGTCAAAAAAAGATTAATAAGTGCTCAAGAAAAAAAAGTGGTTTTTCCTAAAAATCTGAGGATGTTATTTGTTTTTCTTCTTAGAAAATGGAGTTTTGTATCTTTTTAATAGAAGTGCATTTATTACAACTGAGACTGATGACATTGCCATCGCCAATCCAGCTAATTCAGCTGGTAATAGAAAACCAAATGGGATGAACAAGACTCCAGCTGCTATTGGGATACTTAGAGTATTATAAATGAGAGCCCAGAAAAGACCAGATTTTACTCTTCTGATGGTTTTCTTACTCAAATCTATTGAGGTTACAACATCTTTCAAATCATCTTTTACAAGTACAATATCTCCAGCTTCAATTGCAATATCAGTTCCAGAACCTATTGCAATACCGATATCAGCTTTGACTAAAGCAGGACTATCATTTATTCCATCTCCAACAAAGATTACTTTGAGATTTTGATCTTTGTATTGAGAAACAATTTCAACTTTTTCTTCTGGTAATACTTCAGCATGAATCTCTTCAATTCCAACTTCATTTGCAATCGTTTTAGCAGCTTTATAATTATCTCCACTAACCATAATTACTCGCAAATTCATTTTCTTCAATTCATCAACAGCTTGTTTTGATGTAGGTTTGATTGTATCAGCAATTGCCATAACTCCGAGAGCTTTACCTTCTTTCAATAAAACCATAGTTGTTTTACCTTGATTTTCGAATTCTTCCATTTTTTCTTCTACTCGATTAGAGAGTTTGGAATTAGATATTTCAACAATTTTGCGATTTCCAAAGATATATTTTGAATCATTGATGTTTGCTTCAATTCCTTTGCCTGGAAAAGCTTTGAAATTTTTTATTGGTAAGAATTCAGTATTTTCTTTTTCTGCTTTTTTTATAATAGCTTTTGCGATTGAATGCTCTGATCCCTTTTCTAAAGATGAAGCAATTTGAATTATAGAATCAATTGAGTATTCATTATGAAAAGAAAATATATCTGTTACTTCAGGAAATCCTGTTGTAATAGTACCTGTTTTGTCAAGAAGAATTATATCGGTTTGACGAGCTATTTCTAAAGCATCACCTGATTTAATCAAGATTCCATTTTCTGCTCCTAAGCCTGTCCCTACCATTATAGCAGTAGGTGTAGCTAATCCCAGAGCACAAGGACAAGAGATAACTAATACTGTAATTCCAGCTAAGAAAGCGAATAGAAAAAATGACATACCATCAGGTAGAAGTGTTGTACTAACTGCATCAAAATAAAAAAGTAAGAACCATGTTGTGAATGTGATTAAAGCTATAAGTACAACACTAGGAACAAAATATGCAGAGATTTTGTCAGCTAATTTTTGAATAGGAATTTTAGTTGTTTGAGCATCCTCAACCATTTTGATTATCTGACTAAGTGTTGTATCTTTTCCTATTCTCGTTGCTTTCATCTTCACAAAACCATTTTCGACAATTGTTCCTCCTATTAATTCCTTATCTTTATCCTTGAAAACTGCAACACTTTCTCCTGTTATCATTGATTCATTTACATATGATTCTCCTTCAACAATTATACCATCAACTGGAACACTTTCCCCAGGTTTGATTAAACAAATATCTTCAAGTTGAACATCATCAATTGGAATTTCTATTTCTTCTCCATTTCTGATTACAAAGGCAGTATCAGGACGAAGTTCTATAAGTTTCTTAATTGCTTCTGATGTTCTCCCTTTCGTTACTTCCTCTAAGAATTTTCCAAGAAATATGAATGTTAACAATATAGCTGAAGTCTCAAAAAACACTTCACCATGATATGTCGAAACAAAATATGGGTAAATCAGAGAAAAAAGACTATAGAAATAAGCAGCATTTGTTCCAAGAATAACTAATACATCCATTGATGCACTTTTATTAATTAAGCTCTTCCAAGCAGCTTTGTAAAATGGAAAAGCAATGATAAACTGTATTGGAGTAGTTAGAATTAATTGTAGAAAATTAGAGAAAAGCATTCCTTCAAAAACAAAAAATCCTTGTTGCCATTGTGCAAAAACTGGAAACCAGAATCTAAAAGGTCTCATATGGCCCATAGCAAAAATAAAAACAGGTAAAGAGAGAAGTATACTTGCTAAAAATCTTCTTCGCATATCAATAAGTTGTTTATTGTATAAAAACGTAAATTGATCTGTTTTAAAAGAAGCTTTGTAACCAGCAGATTCAATTGCTTTGATAATTTGCTTTTCTTTTACTAAATCAGGATCATAAACTAGTTGAGCATTATGGCTTATCAGGTTAACAGCAGCTGATTCAACTCCTTCTAGAGAAGTAAGAGCTTTTTCTACTCTAGTTACACATGCAGCACAATGCATTCCTTCAACATTTATTGCTTTTTTAGCTTCTTGATCCAAAATATCATTTCCATAATTTAAGTTAGCAAAGAAATGACTTTGTTTTCTATTGTTTTGTAGCTTTATAACCTACTTTTTCAACTGCTTTGATAAGTTTCTCAGGAGAAGTTTTGGAGGGCTTATATTCTATAAATGCAGCGTTTTCATCTAAACTTACGCTAACAGATTTAACTCCAGATATTTCTTTGAGTGCTTTTGTAACAGTCATCTCACAATGAGCACAAGTCATTCCTTCAATAGATAATGTTATTTCTTCCATTTATATCAAGATAAAAGTCTAAACATCTTTTAAATATTCAGTGGTTTTACAAAAAATCACTATACTATCATTGCTGAAAAACCAAGTGCAATAAGCATCATCTTAATTTTTAAGCTTGTTATTTGAAAAGGATCAATTTCAACTTTAACCTGCTTTCCTTCAAGATCTACTTCTGATGTTTCAATTCCAGCTGTATACTTGAGAGCAAGTTCTATCTTTTCTGCACATTTCTTGCAGTGAATATTTTCAACTTCATATTCTATTTTTAGTTTCATTGCTCTCAAAATAACAATTATTTATGCTGTTTTTAAAATAACTATTGGACAAAAATATTACACTTCTACGTTTTAATTAATTCTTGATTTATCTTCTTCAGAGAACTCTTATGTATCTTTGATTTCTTTCTATCATATGTCAACAGACCATTAATTTCGCCTTCAACATCTGTTATTTGAGTATAAACAGCAGCAGCTAAGCCTTTAG
The DNA here is from genome assembly GCA_048883065.1 of Candidatus Thorarchaeota archaeon. GTDB lineage: Archaea > Asgardarchaeota > Heimdallarchaeia > Heimdallarchaeales > Heimdallarchaeaceae > UBA460. The sequence goes on from JBHLQZ010000094.1 coordinate 6,090, forward strand.
ATTTAAGTTCTGTCACTTTTTCAATCAAATCAATATATTTTTCCTTTAGTTCTTCTTTATATTTACATTTTCTATATCCCCACTTAAATCTCACATCCCAAGTGTTTTTCTCTATAAAGAATGCTAAACCTCCGAACTCTCCTAAAACAGCTGCTCTTTCTTTTCCTATTTTTGGTATTTTTGGTCCAGGATAAC
>JBHLQZ010000095.1:0-6248 GCA_048883065.1 Candidatus Thorarchaeota archaeon
CACCTTATTTGGATGATGAAATCAATCTATCTCGAATTACTCCTTTTCATATATACCTAGAAATGATGAAAGTTACAGCATGGAAAAGGTTTGCACATCATCCTACTTGCAGTCAATACAAAGAACATTATTTTAATGTAGGAAAACTAAAACTGTGTGTTGGATGTACTAGCCTTTATTCAACTATTTTTCTATCACTGATAATTTATATGACAATACAAAGTGTTTTCAAAACCATACCTTTAATTCTAGGTTTATTATTTCTATATGGTTGTTTTTCAGCTCTTATCCACTTTGTTGTACATCCATCAACTAAATTAATGAAAACATTATTCCGAAGCTCTGCTGGTATAGGTATAGGGGCGTATTTAGCGCTAATTTTTTACTTAAGACTATGGTGGCTACAAATCATCTTATTTTTATTTATTCCCGCATGTTTTGCCATTTATGGTTTGATAAGGGGGAAAGGACATAATAGGAGAAAATGTGATACTTGTCCTCTACATACAGCTGAAATCGCCTGTTGTCCAGTTAAGAACACTGATATTAAAATAAGGAAATTAAATGAATTGGTTGCATCGCAGCTTAAGAAGGAAAAAGCTTCAGAATAAGTTATTAAACCAATCGTATAGATAATCCAAGAGATATTTGATATAAGTTTTCATATCAAATTCTGCAGGTTGAGCATTAACACCATCTATTGATGAGCTATTACAACAATTCTCACAAGTTATACAATTATTACAACTATTTGAACAACTTTGTTCACAGCTCTCGCAAGCTGCACCACATGTCGCGCTGCATATGGCATCAGCGCAATTAGAGCATGCTTCTGTTAAAGCTAATAAAATAGCAAAAATTATCCCCCCTATAATTAAAAGTCCACCAACAATTATAGTGATTATTATAATGATTCTTCTCCTTCTTTTTCTCCTTTCTTCTTCTGGATCTAAAGGGGGAGGAGCATAATATTGTGGAGATGGTTGATCTTCTTGCATCAGCTATTAAATAAGAAGAACAAGCATAAAAATCTTGCTAGTTATCTATTAAGCAAGAAAAGTAAATTCTTTAGTTTGAGTTTCGTAGATATATTAAAATATTATTAAGCTATTATAGTACTTTACTTAACTAATAATAGAAAAGGCGAATATTATGGCTAGCGGAGCAGCTAAATTTTTTACAGTCATCCTAGTTTTAATTCTCATAGGTGGGGGGGTTTTTGTAGGATGGTTTTGGGCAAATGATTGGATGTTTGATAAATCTCCAACGACTATAACTCCTGTAATTGATGGAGTAATAGAAGAAAAAGAATGGATGAGAAGTAGTTACTACAACATTCCATTTTACTTGGACGTAGACAATGATTTAGATCCAGTAGAAAACAAATCTAATGTTGATGGGTGGAATTACTTATCTGTTGCAGAGGATGAAGACTACTACTATGTCGCAGTTGACTTATGTTCTGATAGAACGAATAACAAAGAAGGTGAATGGGTAACATTTCAACTAGCAAATCGTTTACCAGATACAGAAGGATCAAAAATGGCATTTTCTGCACTGGAAGATTTTGGATATGAATATCTTTTCTATAATGTAAGCGATGACAGTGTATTCGAACATGAATATATCCCAATTATGGGTTTTACTGATTACTATTTCGATATCCCAATTATACCAGAAACAGATTTACTAGAAGTTTATAGGGGAAATGCTACATGGGAATACGAAGATTTCTGGACAGATTATGATGACAAGAATTTCACAGCAACATCAAGATTTTACGATGCAGAATCAATCTGGCTAAATGGAAGTTTTCTAGATTTACATTTTGGTGTTAATATCACTGAGAAATTCCCAGATGAGGAAATTAGTACATTTATGGCAAGTATATTTGATATGTATGTTGAACTTAGATTCATTTCAAATCTGACTGCTGATGCAATGGGGCATTATGGGATTCCAGATGAGTTCTTCTTTGCAGTAGATCAACATGGAGGAATGCCAGGAAATGTAAGTGATTGGACTTATGTAAGTGCTGAAACTTCGTATGATTTTTCAGCAGATATCTATTCAATTGTATATGCTTCTCTTAATCCTCTTAATATCAATGCTTCTACTGGTATGTTTTACTTCTCTCTTCGAGGTTGGAATGATCCAGATGGATATAATTTTAATCCATTTGAAATTGAATTTGATAAGATATCATTAATTTTAGCCACTGAAGAAATAGGTACAGTACTAGGTAACACAATTGAAACCGGAAACTATGATATTGCATATTCCTTTGGTCCCAGTGTAAATTGCATAGAAGATCACAGGATGTTTGAATTCAAAATAGCAAAAGCTGAATTTCCAGTACTAGATGATGAATTTCTATATCTATATATGGGAGGATATGGAACCATGGCAATTGAAAATTCAAACTTCTGGGTTTATCCAAAATATGGATTTCCTGAAAGTCCAATTTATTCATCTGTTGACGAATACTATGATTTCCTTAAATTTGACATGAGTTTAACATAAAATCCAATCTATTATTTTTTCTTTTTTCTTTTTTTAAAAAAATCATTTTTTCCATTCTTTTGGTGCTACAACAGGTGGATGAACCATTCTTTTATATTTAGTAATTTTATCGATTATTTCTAAATCCTCCGAAGGAATTTGTTTGCTTTTTGCAACAAAATTATCATGTAAATGCTCTAGACTTGTTGCTTTTGGGATGGGAATAGCTCCTTTACTAATTACCCAAACTAAACATACCTGAGCTGCACTCATATTATTCTTTTTAGCAATCTTTTCAATCACACTATCATCAAGTGCATATCCTCTAGCTAACGGAGAATATGAAACTACATGAACTCCCTTTTTTTTATGATGTTCTAGTAATTGTTTTTGTTTAAGATAGGGATGAAGTTCGATCTGGTTAACATAAATTGGTTTATCACAAACTTCTAGAGCTTCATCTACCATATTAGTTGTAAAATTTGATACGCCTAGATGGAGTACTTTTCCTTCATCTATTAATTGACTAATAGCATTCAATGTTTTTTTGTGTGAATAACCCAACACAAAAGCAGGATAATGAACATATAAAATATCAACATAATCTAATTTGAGTTTTTTAAGTGATTTAGTAGTTGATTTAAACACAGATCTAGGTCTTAAGCTAAGAGGATGAAGTTTAGTTGCTACAATTAAATCTTTTCTCTTCAAAATACCAGAATTAAAAATCTCTTGTAAACCTTGCCCCACACCTTTTTCGTTTCTATAAGCTTGTGCAGTATCTATGAAACGGTAACCAAGCTTTAAAGCTTCTATTGTTGAATATTTTGCTGCAGCGGGTTTTAATTTCCAAGTACCTAGACCAATTATAGGGAGTTTCAGGGAAGTCATATATGGGATTTTTAAATTAGTTATAAATAAATTTTAGTGAAAAGAACTTTTTTTCCGTTTCTACTAAACGTTTTTATTTAAATAAACTTCAGTTTTGGCATGGAATACCGCATGATTTTTGATGCTGGTTCTAAAGCATTAAAGTGCGCTATTGCAAATGAGAACAATGAAATCTTAGCAATTGATTCAATGATTCCTAAAATTATTCACTCTGAAGATGGATTTGGGAGGACTTGGGAATCGAGAAATTACTGGGAAAATCTCCTTCGATTAAGTGAATCTACAGTTAAGAAGGCTGAAATTGATCCACAAAAAATAAGGTATATGACCTCTACTTCTATCAGACCAAGTAGTGTATTTTGTGATGCGGATTTCAATCCTTTATACATCAGTGCAAGTTTTGATATTAGGGGGATTGATTATGGTGATGAAATTGAAGAGAAATTAGTGGAATTAACAGGTAAGAGCTTATATCAGCTTACAGGACATTTTCCAAATTTATTGATGATTCCTGGAAGGTTTGAATGGTTAAGAAACAATCCTCAAGCAATTAATGGAAAGAAAATAGTTCATTATTTGCCTGTTGACAGTTGGTTGCTAGTTAGATTTGGCGGTGAGTTTCACACAAATATTACAAGTGCTATAGAATCAGGTTTTTTTGATATCAATGACAAACATTGGATTGATGAATGGTACTCCATTTTTGAAATAGATGATACTTTCTTTCCTCCACGAGTTTTATCAGGTGAAATTATTGGAAATGTCTCAAAATCTGTTCAAGAAAGATTAAATTTGCATCCAGATACAGAAATTATTGCAGGAATACCAGATACTCAAGCAGCATTAATTGCAGCTAACTCAATAACTCCAGGAAATATTAGTGCAGTTCTTGGAACAACTACTCCTGTTCAAGCTATTATGGAAGAACTTCAATTTGACCTAGAAGAGAAATTCTGGATAGGAGGGATTTCAATCAAAAACATATGTAATAATTACTTAGCAGAGCTAAGTACAGGATTAACAGGTCATTTAATTAGGTGGGCATCTCATTTATTCTATTTTAATCATCTGCCAGAATCAGATGAACCTACTGGAGAACAATACAAGAATCTAGAAAAGAGATTCGAAGTATTTGATGAAACAGAACAGGAACAATCTGAAGAGAATATTGTTTCTCATTCAGTTTATGGGAATCTAGGACCATTACCACTCGCAACTACAAGTTCTGAAAGTCTAAAAGGTGAATTTTATTTTCCTAGTCCTGGGGGAGTTGAAGAGCATTTCATAAATCAAAATCAACTAATTGGTGCTGTATTTGATAACATCACTTTTGCTGTTTCAAGAAATATTGAATGTCTAAGAGATTTCGCAGGTTTTAATCAATACTTTGTTTCTGTTTTAGGAGGATTATCTCGATACAAACTACTTTGTCAAAGAACATCTGATACTCTTAATTGCCCAGTAAAATATATCGATAATTATGAAGCTTCTCTACAAGGATTGTTGATTCTCTGTGATGTGGCAAGTGGAGAAGTGAAGAATTTAACAGATCTGCAAGAAAAAGTGTTAAGTCAGAATAATGTTTATACATTAGAACCTCGAACTTCAATGACAAAAAAACTTAATCAAAAATACAAAAAATGGTTAAGCATAATTAATAATTAACTTCTACATATCCATATCCTTCATAAGATCAAAAATCTCTCTTTCTGCTTCTTCTGCTTCTTCAGGAATAGCATAAATAGTTCCAAGTTGAGCTGCATGGTATTGTATTTTAGCAGCTAATTCTACTTGCTGACAAACTGTCCAAGCTTGTTCCAACGTTGTTCCACATGCAACATTTCCATGATTTGCAATAAATACAGCTAAATTATCTCCCAAAGATTCAACTGCATTTGCAGCTAACTCATCTGTTCCTGCCATTCCAAATTCAGCAACTTCGCATCCACCAATGAAAGGAATAATTTCATCTACTATTGGTCCAATAGGCATTCGTGCAATAGATAATGCTGTTGAATAAGGAGCATGTGAATGAACTATTGCTTTGATGTCTTTTCTAGCCTGATAAATAGCTAAATGTAATCTCCTTTCTGATGTGGGATTTCTTTTTCCTAATAGAGTATTTCCTTCTGCATCTATTAGTACAAGGTCCTCTATCTGCATATTTTCATATTCAACAGTGCTTGGAGTAACTAGAAAAGCATCCTGACCATCTGGTAATTTCACTCTCGCAGAAACATTACCAGCTGTTCCAACAATATACTCTTTCTTTATCATTTCTTTGCAAATTTCTATAATTTTTTTAATTTGATCTGAATAATGATGTAAAGAAGGCTGTATGTCTGAATAATCTTCTGTTTTAACTTCTTCTTCAGAAGGTTTGTATCCTTGTAAAACTTCTGGATTCTTTATGTTTGTAGGAATTTGGTTGTTAAGAATTTGTTTGATTCCATTCACCATCATCATGGAATGTTTATGATTTGTCTCATGAGTATCACCACCAATATGAGGAGTGACAATAACATTTTCCAATTCCAAGAATTCATTATCTTGGTCAACAGGTTCAATTGAAAAAACATCAAGAGCTGCACCTGCAATTCTTTTCTCTTTAAGAGCATCTAGAAGTGCATATTCATCAACTATTGAAGCTCTTGCTGTGTTGATAAAGAGAGCATGTTTCTTCATTAGACTAATCTCTTCTTCTCCTATCATATCATCAGTTTCATCAGTTGGAGGACAATGTAAAGTAATAATATCTGAATTACTCATTAAAGTGCGTAAATCAACAGATTCACCATTAATAGCATTTAATCTAGATGCATCTATATATGGATCATATACTAGAAATCTAACTT
>JBHLQZ010000096.1:0-6241 GCA_048883065.1 Candidatus Thorarchaeota archaeon
ACAGAGTAATAGAAAGTAAAGATGAGAAAGGAAAATCCTTGATAAGATACTGCATCTGTAATTTCTCCAGTAGCGAAAGCGAGATTAAATTTAAGAGGAACTTTAAAACGAGATTCTTTTTTCGCAGTCATTGACGTTTATGTTTCTGGGTTTCTTAAAAATGTTATTGAAAATCTATAAGTAATTATAAATCGAAAGGTTTATTAATGACCATCCCCATGGATGTTATATAACATCCATAAAGAAGGTAGGTGGAAAGTATGACTGAAAAACAATATGAAAAAATAACTGTGAATTTACCTGCAGTTGATCTAGGAAAAATAGATTATCTTGTAGAACAAGGATTCTATAATACAAGAACAGAGTTAATTAGAACGGCAATAAAGAATGAAATCGATAAAAATGTGTTTGCAATTGATTCTGTTATAAAGGAAGAAGGAGCAAAAGAAGGTTCTTCTTTTGCTATTGGATTATTTAATATCAATAGAAAAACTTTGGAAAGTCATTTAAAACAAAATAGAAAGATTTCTATTTTTGTTATTGGTCTATGTGTTCTTTCAAAAGATATAGATTTAGTTTTGGCTAAAAAAACAATTAGTTCTTTCAAAGTCTATGGAGTAAAAAAAGGACCATCTGATGTTTTAGAATATCTTTCAAAGATTAGTTGATAGAAATGGGAGTGACATTAGAAATTAAAATAAACCCACTTCCTTTTTTCTTTTAAGTAAGTATAAAATCTAAGAGAGAAGAAGAAGAATTTCAATATATTCTAAAATGTTAATAAAATAAGAATGAAAATATTAAGATAAATCCTCTTCTTTTATTTTCTCTAAATACTTTATTCGTTTTTCCTTCATGTAAGCAGGTATGGGCACGTCCCAAAAACCCCAAGCTGGTGAACCAGTATACTTTGGATTTCTGTTAACTAATATCTCTACAACTGCCGGTCCTAGCTGTTTGAATGCCATTTCTAATGCAGGTTTAATCTCTTTGGTTTTAGATATTCTTGTTGACCAACAACCAAATCCTTTAGCAATATCTGCAAAATTTGGAGAATAGCTTTCACCCTTATAATCTGTAAACTCTGTAGCATACGCTCTATCATTACCATAAGCAGCTCTTTGTAAATCTGTAATTGCAATCCAGCCAGAGTTATTCAAAATAACAATAACAACGTTGAGATTAAGTTGTACAGCTGTATGTAGTTCTTGCATAGTCATCATGAAATCTCCATCACCCACCAAACCCACAACTTGTTTATCTGGTTTTCCTAATTTTGCACCAATTGCTGCTGGAACTGTATATCCCATTGTTGAGAAACCACCTGCTGTTATACATGTATAAGGTTCATAAAATTCTATTTCCTGCAACATCTGAGCTTGAACATTTCCAGAACTTGTCACAATGATAGCATCACGATCAAGAAAATTGCGTACTTCTTCTAAAACACATGAAATCATTGTTGGCTCTAAATTAGATATTCTCCAATCTTTCAAGAATTTCTTCCATTCTTCTTTCAATTTATGGATTTCTTCAAAATATTTCGTTTCTAAATAATTAACAGGTGTATAAAATTCTACTAGGATTTGAAGGAGTTCTATTAGAACAGCTTTAGCGTCTCCTATTATTCCCACATCTGCTGGATAATTCTTACCTATCTCATGAGGATCAATATCAATATGAATTAACCTAGTATCTTCTTCTCCTTCTCCAAAATTCCACGCGACACCTTTTCTATATGAACAGGTTGATTGATCAGCAAATCTAGTACCGATTGCTAAAACTACATCAGCACTTTTACTTAGTTCTATACCTATTTTAGTTCCTTTCGATCCTGTAGCCCATCCAAAAAGAGCATGATCATTTGGGAAAGCATCTTTTGCCATCATTGAAGCAAGAACGGGAGCACCTACAAATTCAGCTAATTCTTTTACTTCTTCAAAAGCTCCTGAGGTCACAACTCCTCCTCCTAAAAATATTAATGGTCTTTTAGCACTCATCAATAATTCTGCTGCCATTTTTATAAGGTCAATATCTCCTCTCAGTCTAGATATAGTTTTTCTCTTCCCTGGTTCTGGTATTTCACATACAATAGAATTGCACTGAACATCCATAGGAAGATCTATATGTACTGGTCCTCTTCTTCCTGTCATCATTATGTTAAATGCTCTTTGTATAACTTTAGGTATTTGGTCAGCTGTTGCGAGTTCAAATGATCTTTTAACAATAGGTTCAAGAATTCGCGGTAGAGAAGAATCTTTTTTTCTCTCAATTTCTTGTAAGACTCCTACTCCTCTCATATGAACATGAGTATCTCCAGTTATTACTAATACTGGCATTGAGTCCACATACGCATCTGCAAGACCAATTGCAGTATTAATAGCACCAGGACCAATACTTGTAAAAACAGCCAAAGGTTGACCAGTTACTCTATAATAACCAACCGCTATATGTACACCTGCCATTTCTTGTTTTGGTTGAATAACTTTAATTTTATCTTTATATCTGAGAAAAGCATCAGTTAAACCTAAATTACCATGACCAGGAATACCAAAAACATAAGGAACATTTTCTTTTATTAGATATTCAACAATAACTTCAGAGCCAGTAAGCTCTTTCTTAGTTTCTTTACTCATTCTATTCAAAAGCAGTTTGAATTTCCTTTATATTTGTTTTTCTACTAAAAAAGAAAAAAATCAGGATAGACCTTCTTTAATGTCTACTCCTATTTGTTTTTTGAATAAATCATAAAGTCTCATTTGGAAAATTAAAGCAGTTGGATGTTTTATATTTATCAGAATGCTAGTGTATTTAGCAATTGGAGGAAAAATAATATTAAATGATTTACCTTTAAGATTGGCAAAGTCAACATCAGTAAAAAACGCAGTAACACCTTCTTCACTGTAATCTTTGAAACCATCAGACTTCATTATTCTCTTAAATAAGGGAAGATTCTTGATTTTATCTGGGATAGACAAAGAATAAATTTTCACATCTTTTTTTACTTCCTTTCTTTTAGCAAAAAGATGCTGCATTAACCGTTTATCTTCTTCATTCAAAAGCACAAAGATTGCATTTTTCTCAATACTCTCAAATACAACGTCTAATCCAGATAGTACTGCATTTTCTCCTTCATAATAAGCAAACAAATCTTCAATTGCTCTAGTTGGTTTTTCTTTTTTTGTTGTTTTAAAGAATTCAGAAGCTGTGTCTATTTTATTCTTCATTTGTGTTTGCAATGTTTCCAAAACTATATCATAGGATGTTGCTGTAAATGTATCAGGTATTCCTCGTTTTTCTTGTCTGGTTATGAAATTTTTCTCTTCCAAACTTTTTAGATATCCATAAATTTTAGGTTGAGGTACTTCTGCAAAACGTGCAACATCTGAAGCATAAGAGGTACCTATTCTAATTAAGGAAACATAAGTCTTAGCTTCACCAAGTGTTAAACCTAGACTAGTTAGAGCTTCTATTGCTGATTGTTTTGTTATACTCACTTTAATCCCTCATTCTGCTTCTTACAGTTACTACTGCCAAAATAAAGAATAATAAGCACATTCCAGCAACTATTGTGAACTCAAGCCACAATTCTTTGAATCCCCATCCTTTCAGCATAATTCCCTCGAATAGATTTATTCCATATGTAAGTGGTACAACATATGAAAAAGGTTGCAACCATCCAGGAAGACTAACAATGGGTACTAACATTCCTCCTAGCGCCATACTAGGAATTGCTGTTAAAGGTGCGAATTGGATTGCTTGTAATTCATTCTGAGCAAAATTAGACAGAAAAACTGCCATGAAAACATGAGCTATACCAAATAATAAAGCTGCAAATATAAGTAGAAAGACATTACCTTGAACCTTTGCACCAAAAACAAAAACACCAAAGATAAGCACAAGTGTAATCATTAAAAATGCAATAAGCATTAATCCAATTACATAGCCTAATAATCTTTCAGAGGATCTTAGAGGAGTAGAATAGAGTCTATCTTGAGTTCCTTGTATTTTTTCTCTAACAATTGTTATTAATCCGACTATTAGAAGTAAAAAGATCATTACAAATGCTATTACTGAAGGAATTCCTACATCCAGACCAGTAAATTCAGCTCCATCATGAGCAAGTATTTGTTCTACATTAATTCCCTTCCCTTCTAGTGATTCATCAAGAGCATCATGAATCGCACCTAAAACACTAGCTCTAATAGTTGGTTTTGTTGCATCAATATAAACAAACATTTTTACAGTTTCATTATCTCCCGCTAGCATTTTGACAACTTGTTCTGAGAAATTAGCTGGTATTAGTACTGCTGCATAATAATCTCCTTTCTCAACAGCATTTATTCCATCAAAATAATTTCCAAAACTCACATCAACACTTGTATCATTTAATAAAGAATCAGTTATATTTGGTCCAAGATGAAGACTTATGGGAGGAAAAGGATTAGTATAGAGAACATCTTGATTATCAACAAGAATTGGAACATTTTTAACTTCACCACTAAAAGCCAGACCAAAAATAAGCATAATAGCAATTGGGACAACTGATAAAAGAGCAATTGTTCTACGATCTCTTCTAAATTGATTTATTGTTTTAAAAGCTATAGCAATTGTCCTTCTCATAGAAAAATTAAGATTTTTAGGTTTAAATTCTTCCTTCATTTTTTTATTCATCATTAATCTCTCCTTCGCTTAGCTTAATGAAAATCTCTTCAATCGTAGAAGCATTGTGTTTTCTCTTGAGCTCTTCTGGGGAACCTTCTGCGATTAATTTACCAGCTCTCATTAATCCTATTCTGTCTGCACGTTCAGCTTCATCCATAACATGACTAGTTATAACGAGTGTAACTCCTTCATCCTTTAGTGATCTGAAATATTCCCAGAAAAAAGCTCTAAGAACAGGATCTACACCTACAGTAGCTTCATCAAAAAAAACAAGTTTAGGAGAATGAATTAATGAACAAGCAATACTTGTTCTTCTTTTCATCCCACCAGAGAGATTTTTTACTGCTGTTTTCCTTTTCTCTTCTAAACGCAGAATTTTTAGTAATTCCAAAAATCGAGATTCAAATTCATTTTTTGACATACCATAAATAAGTGAAAAAAAGCGCACATTTTCTTCCAAACTCAAATCTTCATAAACAGAGTAATCTTGTGGAGCGATTCCTATATAATTCGAAATAAGACGTCTATTTTTTGGAACTTCATAACCAAAAACTTTAATGTCACCGGAAGTAGGAAACAAAGCTCCACTAATCATATTAAGAGAAGTAGTTTTTCCACTACCATTAGCACCTATTAAGGCATATATTTCTCCTTTCTTAATACGAAGATTTAATCCGTCAACAGCTTTAACTTTCCCAGTTTTATATATTTTTACTAAATCTTGAGTTTCTATAACATATTCAGTTTCAATTGTCAATTTACCACCTTTAAAGTAAAATTCTTACACTAGTAAATCTACTATTAGCAGTTACAAATATAAAGATTACTCTTACTACTACTTTTAGTAGTAGCAATACTTAAATAATTAATAGCTGAATTAGTAATAAACAGGAATATCATTAATAAACATGCATCATAAAAGGATGAGAATGATGATAACAATAACTAACCTAACAAAAAAATATGGTGAAAGAATTGTATTAGATGAGATCTCACTTAACATTGGAGATGAAATTTTCGGTTTACTAGGTCCGAATGGTGCGGGAAAAACTACTATCGTGAATATACTCTGTGGACTACTAAAACGTGATAGTGGAGAGATTTTTGTTGCGGGTTTAGATCCAATTAAGAATCCTGGAGCTGTTAGAAAAAAAATAGGATTAGTTGCACAAGAAACAGCTTTATACGAATATCTCACAGCAAAAGAGAATTTAGTTTTTCACGCTCGTTTCTATGGAGTTCCACGAAGTGAAAGAGAAAAGAGAATTCAGGAAGCTTTAGAATTAGCTCAACTTAAGGACAGAGCTAATGAAAGAGTAAGTAAATTTTCTGGGGGAATGAAAAGAAGGTTAGCTTTAACTCGTTCCTTGATTCATGATCCTGAAATTCTCATTCTTGATGAGCCTAGTCTTGGAATAGATGTCCAAAACCGCAATGAGATATGGAATAGAATTCTTGAATTGAAAGAAGATCAGAATAAGTGTATCCTTTTAACGACTAATTATATGGACGAAGCTGATAGATTGTCAGATAGATGTGCAATTATTGATAATGGAAGAATCATAACTCTCGATGA
>JBHLQZ010000097.1:0-3038 GCA_048883065.1 Candidatus Thorarchaeota archaeon
AATATATTACAAAGGCTGTTCTTCTAAAGAGAGAGTAGTGTGAAAAAAATGTCTCGATATATTACACCTAAAGTTAATGTAGAAGAACTATTGTTTGTTTCCGAAGAATTGTCAGAGATAAAATGTGGGAAGTGTAATAAACCAATGTATTTCACAATTTATTATAAAGATAAAGAATCTCTTGATTTCTTAGTCTGTAAAGATTGTAAAATCTATATGCAAAGAATAATAGATGAAGAATAATTTGTTATATTTTTAAAGAAAAACTTTATAATTGCTCTAAATAGCTTCTAATTAATATTGTAGGAGGTGTCATAGACAAAATGAAGAGAAATAATAATTCAATCAAAGATGTTTGGTTTTGCCTTAACTCTATGACACCTATGGTACATCTCTGATAGAATCAGAGATTCTCTTTTACATATATTCTACTGATTTTGAGTTGAATCTTCTTCTTTGAGTCTTGACATTTCCGCAAGAGAGTGATATTGAATTGATTAACGAAAAATATTGGAATTGGCGAGAAACTGGAATTACAGCTCATGAGCTGACTCCACAGGAAGCTTTAGCGGAGGCTTTCAAAAACGATCTTATTAAAGAAGCTTATCAGATCATTGGTCAAGGAAAAGAAGCATTTGTGTGGTGGGGAAAAGATAATCTTAACAGGTCAGTAGCAGTCAAAAGTTATAAGATATTCAGAACATCAAATCGTAATATTATACACAATACATATCGAACTTCACCTTATGTGATGATAACCTGTCTTGCGAAATTAGAATTTTATAAAACACTTGATTTGTATGAACTTGGATTACCTGTTCCTCAACCTTACAAATGGAAAGGATACAGTTTCTCTATGGAGTTAATTGGAACAGAAGAAGGACCAGCTCCTCTTTTACGTGAATGTAATAAAGACAGCTTTGATGATCCTTCAGATGTCTTAGAAATCTGCATTGATATTCTCAAAGATATGTTTCAGCAGCATTATGTTCATGGAGATTTTAGTGAACATAATCTTATCATCCATAATGATAATCTATTTGCTATTGATTTCCTTCAATCAAAGAAATTCGCATTGAAAGACGCTGTTTCTAGATGCTCTCCACTGATACCATTAACTAGAGCTTATAGAATCCTTCAAAATGATGTAAAAGCTATTCTTACATATTTCAATCGCTGTTTCAGGCTTAAGACAGAATCGCAAGAAGTGTTAGATTACATTGTTGGAGAAATTGGAGTTAAAATTAAAAAAGAGTTAGAATTATCCAGTGAAAGAAAAAATTAGAAAATGAAGAAAAATGATTAACTAGAGATATGTTTTCATAATATCTTCTAGGGTATCTAATCCCCATTTGTCTTCTTGTTCTTTAAACTGCTCTCTTACTTCTTCAAGTATCTCTATTGCTAGATCTCTTTTACTAGTGTCTGATTTGAAGTAAAATTTACCTATCATCAACTTACACCAGGCTTCTATGCTTTTATTTACAGGATCTTCCAAAGCTAGTTTAATTGTTTCTTCAAGTGTATTGATTCCTTTTTTTGTTTCTCCTTTTACAAATTCTGCAACACCTACTAGCCATCTAGCCCAAAGCATTGGGTTTTTTTCACCAATTTCTTCACGAAGTTCTAAATCTTTTACTGCTGCTTTTAATGCAGGCTCGATTAATCTTTCATCAACTCCATCATCCATGTTTGGTAGGCAGAAAGAAGCTACATTGTGATTAAGTTTCCCCGCTGTTAGTTTGTCACCTTTTTCTAAAGCATAATCTATAACTTTATCAGAATAAGTAATAATTTCATCAATTGTAGTGATTTGCTTTCCAACTGGTGGATATCCTCCTCCAATCTCTTTCATTTGAATTTGAACACTTACTAAGTTATTGAGAACATCCTTCTCTTCATCGAATTGTTCTTCAATCAATGGAATGATTTTTTCCATTTCATTATTTTTTACCATCTCTATAACTTTTGTAGCTATATCTTTAGGTTCCATTTTTATCAAATTAAAAAACTGACTAGTGCTTTATATTCTTTTATGTTTTTCAGTAAAAACACTTGTCAAAGTGTAAAGTGGTATATAGCAAACAAAACGTTTCCTACAAACAAATTTACAATATAGCCAATCAACATGAAAACAATTCCTGGCGGTAGGACTTTGACCCAAATATTTTTCCTTTTTGTTTTTTCAATATATTTTTCTATTTCCTTCTTAAACTTCTCTTCTTCCTCAACCTCTTGAACTTGGATAAAGTGTTTTATCTCCCATTTCTCATCCTTCTCATCATATACTTCAGAATAAACTATGTCCATTCTTTCTTTAGCTTTTTCAACAGGTATTAAATATCCAGAAATAAGCATCAAGATTTTACTAGAAAAATTAGCTGTAGTATTTTCAAATAATTTTATTCCAGTTGTCTTCAGATATAGATTGTAAAATAACAAAGGTAAAGGATAGAAAATTATCATTACAAGTAGCCAATTAAAGAAAATATTGAAAATTGATGGTACGAATTCATATACGGGGAGCGTTGTAAGTTCAAGGCTGAAAGGATAGACGGAAGTATTCAAAGACAAAGCTATTAATGCTTTAGCATCTGCTCCTCCCATTACACCAGTATAATAAAGTAGGAATCCTACTAAAACACCTACTCCAACATTTATACCAATTAATTTACCATAATATCCTTTTTCTTCTACAAAAACAATGAAAATAATAGTTGATATCAACCCTACTCCTGCCATAACTATCCAGGGAATATCTGAAACTTCTCTCTTCACTAAATCGAAGAAAGATCCAGCAAGCAAGCATCCAACGACTGTAGCAATTTGTATATACAGCATTATTTGGGCAACATCATTCATATTCTCACTTCACAGATAAGTTTTGATTAATAGTTTCAAGTTTTTTTCTTTTATAGGTTTTACTATGTTTTTTACACTACACATCACCTTTATTAACTAATCAAACTACTAACATTTAATGCTGTATTGAGGATCAACAATGATAGCAGAAGGATTAGAGATATTATCAACTTCAG
>JBHLQZ010000097.1:3048-6196 GCA_048883065.1 Candidatus Thorarchaeota archaeon
TAGTTAAAAGGCTAAACTCAACCATTGGAGAAAAGATGATATTAATTGCAGGTCGAAGTACCGCAATATTTGATGGGAGGATTAAATCGACATTAGCAGAAGGTGATCGTTTTCTACTTATTAAAAAAGACCTTTCGATCGTTCTTCATGGTCCATTAGGAGTAAAGCCACTAAATTGGCAAAAACCTCAAGCAGGCCCAATAGAATTTAGAATTAAAGATGATTTGTTGGAAATGTTTACACAAAGAACTAAATCGAAAGAGATTCTAACAATTTCTTTTATTAGTTTAAATTTTGTTGCTCTCTGGTATGCTAGTGATGAATCAGAATTAGAAATTTATGGAGATGAAAGTGATTTTGTTCGTTACTTAGTTTCCAATCCCGATTTAATAGAACCTGAATTTCAAATTCTTAAAACTGAATACTCAACAGATGTTGGACCTGTTGATATTAGAGGAATTAGCAAGGAAGGAGAAGCAATTGTTGAAGTTAAAAAAAGAAAAGCAACTCCACAAGATGCTCATCAACTCAAACGATATATTGAATATTTCAAAGAAAAAGAGAAAAAAAACGTGAGAGGGATCTTGATAGCTCCTGATTTCCCTGATAAGGTTTTAAAATATCTTAAAGAGCATAATTTAGAAACAAGAAAAATTAGTTGGGAAGAAATCTTCCCTCTAATAAGAAGACCAGAAAAACCTAAACTTGATGATTTTTTAGTTGAAAAGTAAAGAAAAAAAGAGTGTGCTCCAGCTATTGACCACATACTTCTTCTGGTACCACTATCCAAGTAATTATATAAGCCCAGAAAGTCGCTGAACCTGTAAATAGAAAACTTAGAATTGTTATTAATCTAACAAGACCTACATCTAAATCAAAGTATTTTGCAAAACCTGAACATACTCCTCCAATCTGTTTATCATCAGCACATCTGACAAACTTCTTAGGTTTGTTATATTGGACTGGTTGTTGAGGTTGAGGACTAGCTTTTAGAGCAAACTCTGTTCCACATTTTCCACAGAATCTAGCTGTTTCTGCGTTTTCTGTTCCACAATTTGGACATTTCATTTTATCACGAGTTTTTTTAGTAATCCACTCTTTAAAATATATCTATTTGAATTTATCTTAAAATATGCTAAACTCCGCAGATTTTACCGTTTTTGGATTAATTTTATATATTAGTCGTTAACCCAATCTTCTATATGAAATCCGATCCTTTTATTATTATTAATCCAAATGCTCATTCTGGTAAATTAGGAAAGAATCTAGACAAAATACTCAAAACTACAAAGGAATATATTGGAGATTTCCAGTATAAACTAACAGAAAAAGGAAGACATGAAGTAGAAATAGCGGAAAAGGCAATCGCAGATGGTTACAAAACTCTAGTGGCTCTAGGAGGTGATGGTACAGCTACAAATATGGGTGATGTTGTAGTTAATCATCCAGAAATTACTCTTGGTCTACTTTCAGCAGGTTCTATGTGTGATTGGCATAGAACACATTCAATCCCATATCACTTAACAGATAGTTTAGAAATCTTTGCAGAAGGATATATAGAAAAATTCCCTGCTTTAAAGTGCTCTGGTGATAAAACTTATTATGCTTTTGATATGACTGATGGTGGATTTACAGCTAGAGCTGCAGCTGCTTCTTTTACAGAAATGAAATGGATGAAAATTGGTGTTATAAAATACAACTATCTTGCTTTCAAATATGTAATTAAATTCCCAAATGTTCCAGTTACACTAACAATAGACAATAACGATCCTATAGAAATTAAAGAAATGACAAATGCTTTTGCTTCTTTTGGTGATGATATAGCAGGTTTCCATGTTTTACCAGGAAATCCATATATTTCAAGGAAGAATAACGATTTTGGGATTGTAGTAGCCCATGGAATGCAAGGATTTAGGCGAGTTACTATGTTAGCTAGAGCTATTCCTGGAAACCATGTTGGAATGAAAGGAGTTTGGTTCTCTCGTGGAAGGAAAATGGTAGTTGAATCTCATGATATCCCAATACCTTGGGAAGTTGAAGGTGAAATCTACAATGAAGAAGGTCTCAAAGTTGAAATAGAACGAATTGACGATGCTATCAATCTTATTGTTCCAAAAGAGAGGGAGTATAAATTGGAGTATGATGAATCTATCTATCATGAAAGTTTCGAAGAATCTTTCCATAAAAGAGAATATGAAAAACTAAAGAATAACTAGAATTTCATGTCTTTTTCTGATTTTTCATAATATAAGAAAAAATAAGATTTAAAAGAGACTATATGTATGATTTTATAACCTCTGTTAATACAATGAGGATGAACATCATGTCTAAGAAAGAAGAAAATGCCGTATACATTGGTCGAAAACGTACTATGAATTATTGCTTAGTTGTTGTTACAATCTTCAATAAAGGAGAAGAAGAATGTGTAATAAGAGCAAGAGGAAGATCAATAAGCAAAGCTGTTGATGTTGCTGAAATAACTAAAAGAAGATTCTTACCTGATATAATTGAAATCGCTGATGTTGCGATAGGATCAGAAGAAATCGAAAGTGACGATGGAGTGAAAACTGTATCAACTATTGACATAGTACTCAAGAAAAGAAAAGAAGCTAAGAAATAAACTCAAACATTTAATGATGTTTGTTTTTCACTTTAATTTTATTCACTAATATATTTAATGAAATACTCTACCTACAGCTATATCTAATTCAGGATCATCTGGTTTGCCATCAAAAGCTATAATTCTGTTTAAACAAATTATTCGATTACAGTATGCTTTCAAAAGCTCTAAATTATGACCAATTGTTACAATAGTAATCTTATGACTCTTATTTAAGAAATCTAAGAGTTCAAAAACTTCTTCAGTCATTTTAAAATCCAGTGCAGATGTAAATTCATCTAGAAGCAGAACTTCGGCTTCCGATGCAAGAGCTTGCGCAATAAGAACTCTTTGTTGTTGCCCTCCGCTTAGGTGTCCAATAGGTCTATTCGCAGCAAAATCCATCTCTACGAGTCTAAGAGCATCAAATGCCTTTTCTTTATCTTGTTTTGTTAGAGGTTTTACTAAACCTGCTTTTGCATAACGCCCCATTTCTGCAACATCTTTTACGAGAGCAGGAAAATTGCGATCAAATTCCACTCTTTGAGG
>JBHLQZ010000098.1:0-6177 GCA_048883065.1 Candidatus Thorarchaeota archaeon
TTTTTCAACATCTTCATAATTTCTAATATCCCCAAAAACTACACTCTCAACCTTTTTCCTATATTTACGAGCATATTTGCGAGTGTGTTTATTGTCTACTTCAAAAACAGTAATTTCATAACCACGTTTATTTGCTTCTTCAATAACAGCTTTTCCAATATTTCCAAATGCTCCGGTAATCAGAAGTCTCATGTGATTATTCTCCTAAAATGCTTGCTTTATTTTAGTATTCTGTTGCTTGCAAGATTCTAATTTTCCTTATTACATAATGGAATTATATACCTAAAAATTAAATACACAAGTAATTTATTGTCGATGAGGAGAAAAAATGATAATTGATGGACATGCTCATGCTAGTGGTGATTTTAGGGATCCAGAAAAATTGATTTCTATATTAGATTCACTTGGTGTTGATAAAATAGTTTTATGCCCAGGACCACTTGAAATTGATGGAATTTTTAATATCCCTAAAATTAGTTATACACCAATAAGTAAAATTGGAAGACTCATTTTTTTAGGAAATAAATACTTTCTAAAACATGATGTTGATGATGATTTTTATGATAGAGGGAATGAAGTAGTCAGCTCTATGACAAAGAAGTTTCCCGATAGAATCCTTCATTTCTATTGGGTTGATCCTCTTGATAAAAATGTAATTGATAAACTAGAAAACGCAATGAAATCAGGTAAAATTCATGGTATAAAATTACATCAATGTCTATCAGATTTCTCAAATGACAGTGAAGAGATGAACAAATTAGCTGAGTTTGCTGGAAAATACAAACTACCCATCTTCATCCATATATTTTCTGTCTTAGAAGTAAAAAAACTACTCAAATTAGCAAGAAGATATCCAAAGACAAATTTCATTTTTGGTCATTCTATTGGATTAGAAATTGCAAAAAGAAAAGGCAAGGATTTAGATAATTTGTATTTTGATATATCAACGTACTATATTATCGCAAAACGAAGGATAAGATTTGCTATTAAGCATTTTGGAGCTAATCATGTGCTTTTAGGTTCTGATTCACCTTTTGGTGAAAAAAATCTTGAAAACAACATTAAAAAAATTCAAGGTATGAAGCTCTCGAAAGAAGTCAAGGATTTGATTTTAGGTAAGAACATGATGAAATTACTTAATCTCAGTTAAACACAGAATCCTGTAAGGTTATCCAAAGAAAGACTCATTAGATCTTTATAACTTCACTTAAAACAAGAGATTATATTTTCCATTTTCCAGCTTCATAAATCAATTTATCATTAGCAAACATCTTGGATTGAGAACTTGTCATATCTTTCAATATATCTAAATGGATTGTACTTATGGCTTTGGATCCAGTTTCAGGAAATCCATTTCCTAAAGCCATATGTATTGTTCCGCCCATTTTCTCGTCAAAGCCCATACACCTGGTGAATTTTTTGATATTGTAGTTTGTTCCTACTGCAAATTCTCCTATTCCATCAGCACCTTCGATTTTGAGAACAGTATCAAGTAAATCTTGCCCTTTAGTAGCAGTAGCTTTTATAACCTTTCCATCTGTGAATTCTAAATAGATATTCTCTATTTCATGCCCCATACGTATTCCAGGATAAGTAAAACGTATGAAACCATTAATGGAATCCTCTTCAGGACTAGTGTAAATTTCTGAACCAGGTAAATTTTTTCTACCTGAATCAAGTACCCATGTTCGTCCTTTGGTTGTAAATGTAAGGTCAGTATCCTCACCCAGAACATGGAATTTTTCGGTTGTATTAAGGTATTCCACAATCCTTTGCTGTTCTTTTTCAACAGTTTTCCAGTGTTTCACAGGATCATCTTCATCTAAATACATTGCTTTTTTATAAAAATCTCTATAAGCAAATAATCCCATTCTAGCATCTCTTGCTAAACCAATGGAGGGATAAGGAAATGCACAAGCTGAGAATCTCCCCTCACGCTCACGTTTATTTATTATCCTGTAAAATTCAAGATTTTCTGGGGTAGAATTCTTTATACGCATTCTTTCAGGATCAACATGGTTCAAACCTAATGTATTTTGAGGAGATTGAATAAGTATAAATTTATCGATTTTTTCTGCAATCAGTTGATCGATTGGGCTAAAGTATTTCAATTGTTCATCTGATCCAAATTTAAACAGTAGTTCATCTATACCAGTAATCCCAGCTAAGGCAATCGGGAAAGCTTGTTGCTTTAAAACCTCGATATAAATCGCATGTATTAATTCTGGAACTTTCTCATTTCCCCAAATAAACACTGTTTCTTTAGGTTGGACATTAACCGAATATTGTACAACTAATTTCGCTAATTTTTCATCTAAACTCATAATTGTCCCTCAAGACTTTAGAATCTTCTTATATTTAAGTTCTGAGTAGATTTTGATTTTTGTTGTTGGAGCACTTCTAACATAAAAATAGACCTTACCTCAAGGTTAAGTATATTTTTCATTCACCACCTTCTTGTCAAGAGGACTATCATAAGAAGGTATGTTGACAACAAGGTTAACTAAAATGCACTTCCGATAGATCTAGGATTGTTGCGATAGTTGCTTGAGTTACTTTTTTCATGAAATCAAAATCTAACTTATCAATAGTATCTGCTTCAGTATGATAGTATGGATTTCGAAAATTTGCAGTATCTGTTATCATCAGTGCTGGAATATTCTCTCTCCAAAATGGAGCATGATCAGCACGAAGTATATCCTTTATCCATTTAGCAATCTTTTCAAATCTTAGAGGGATTTTTCCCCATAGATATGGAAGTTTGATTTCTTCATGTTTACAATTCTTACAAAAAGCTTTTCCTAGTTGCTTGGAGTTTTTATCACTCACTATTGAAATGAAATTACCAATGCTTTTGAATAATTTAACTTTATACGATGGGAAAATCAGAGGAGTCATCAACGGAGGAAATATCTGAGAGTGTTTTCTTTTGCTAGTATAACCTATACTTTCTAAATTAATTACTCCTCTTATTTGTTTTCCAGCTTCAATAGCTTTCCTGACCCAAAAATCGCTCCCTACAAGTCCTAATTTTCCTAACCATGTAGTTCGGGTTATATCTTTTCTTGTTTCAATGAAATATTTGCAGTATTTTTTCTCAGCTTCAGTGAGATTTTCTTTAATTTCCTCGTAAGTTTTATTCCATGAATCCAACATTGGTTGACCTTTTGCTATTCTGAAGTTTGCTTTTGATAAGAACCTCTTAATCATCTTTTGAGAGTGATATGATGTATATTGATAACTATCATTGATTAAACCTAACTCTAGTCTCTTATCCCTATATTTTTTTACTAAACTTGGATGTCCCTCCTCAAGTGTAAAACTGATAAATCTAACATTACCTACAAATTTTTCTTCTGCTAATACTCTTGCAGTTTCTAACATTCCTGCTATAGCTGAACCATTATCATCAGCTCCAGGAGCATTTAGAACAGTATCATAATGACTTGTTACAAGAAGTTCAGGTTTAGTTTCATCTCCAATATGACCTTCGATGTTACGAAATGTCATGTCGTAACCTTCAATTTCAAAGGTTTGTTCAGAAGTAGTTAAATCATACTTCTGAAATTCTGATTTAATATAATCTGCTGTTTCATTAAGTTTTTTAGGATCTAAAAGCGGATGTTTGACTCCTTCAACTGATAAAACATGTTGAAAGAGTTTTTCTTCATCAACTTTTGATATAATATCTTTCATTTGAATTCCAATAGTAGTTGAAATCTATGTTTATATTTTTTTTCTAGTTAAAACCTCCAGAAGTTTTTTAACTTCTCTTTCCATCTAGGTATTTGGTGCAATTAATGAAAAAAAAACATATTTGTATTCTTCTTGTTACTATGTTTATGATTGCTATTCCTATACAGATTTCAGCTACCTCACGAACAACAACTAGAAATGAAGATGATGGAACAGTATATAATCTAAAAGTTAATTTCCCAAGTACTTACAAAAATCTCACCCTATATGAACTATATTTAGAAGTCGAAGCTATTACTTTTGGAACTTTAGAAGGAGTTATTGTAGCTTTTTATGACATTAAAATATACATTACTTTCTCTGGAGACACATATTTTCGCAATGATAGTGTAACTCTCCCAGACATAAACTCTGAAGGGGGAACCAGTTCTACTACTAGGTCGTATAATTTATCAGACATTGCTGATGATAGTTTTGTTCTTGCGACAAGTTTCTCCTTTAAAGGGGAGAATACTCAAGGTGAAGATCCAAGTTATGGTCTAATCTGGATTCCTGGTATAATAGGAGTAAGAAAAGCAAATGCAGCTATTATAGCTCCGATTCTAGCAGTCATATGTTTAACATATTTTGTGCAGAAAAAACGAAGAATTTAGAAGAATAATAGAATGGGAAATTATTATTGACAGATATGCGAAAAATAGAAAATTAGAAGTTAGAGAGCTAACCTCTATATATTTCTTGAATCCATAAAGATCTTAAACAGTCGTTACCAGGATCATAAATATAGAATGAATTAGTTCCTATTCCATCAAAATTAGACCTCCAGAACACAGATATATTATATGTTCCAGCTGCTAGAATTCCTGTATCAAAATTAATTGATATATCGAAAGTAAATACTCTATAAGCACCATATGCTGGACCATCATCATAATACCCATATAGAAGAGCTCTATTTCCTGCTCCTTCAACTACTAAATCAACTATATATTCAGCTTTTTCTCTCCATGCTGAATTCAGTGTTAATATTGCTACAGCAGAGAATAGAATACTCAAACTAGAATTACCTTGAGTCTGAATAAGACAAGATGTAGTTCCCATTAACTCATAAGTTAATTCGTAATCATAAATTCTGGCTAGTGTATCAAAAACGAAATACTCAGATTGAAGTACAACACCAGATGGATCATCACTTATATCACTTTTTATGTTAGGATAGAGAACAGGCATTAAAAAATAAGTTGCAGGAGCTAAAATTAGGATTGAAACAATTACACTACCGATAAATACTTTTGCAGACATATTAGTACCTTCTTTCTTTGTTTTTAAAACATCTAAAGTAAAAGTGTGTGACTTTGATTTTTAAGTATTCTTCAACAATAAACAACTAGAATCTAGATTCACTTCTTAAATAGAATAGATATAAAATCTATAAAGAAAATCATGAATCCAATTCCACAATAACAATTACATCCTTCTAGAGATTGAAGGCATTCCTCAACTTTAGTAGGTTCATAATCATCCTGAGGGTATAAACCAGAGTAACAATATGATCGTCCTTTAGTTACATTTAAAGTTCTCACAATCACTGCAAGAACTGTAGTAACTACACTCATACTCATAGTTATTGAACCTATTATACATAATACTTTAAGCTCTGGATTATTAGAAAAAATTATCAGCATAACAAATCCACCTACGAGACATAAGATCATAAGAATCAATAGAACATTATAGATTATCAGTGATGGAATCTTCTTTACTTTCATTGGTTTTTGT
The DNA here is from genome assembly GCA_048883065.1 of Candidatus Thorarchaeota archaeon. Lineage (GTDB taxonomy): Archaea > Asgardarchaeota > Heimdallarchaeia > Heimdallarchaeales > Heimdallarchaeaceae > UBA460. Next base: position 5,476 of record JBHLQZ010000098.1, read on the forward strand.
TCTAATTCCTTTGAAGAAAAAACAGGACCCTTAGTACAACATCCAGTTCTTCCTTCAGATGCAATTATTTTGTTAACTCTAATTAGAGGTATTAGAGATATTAGAAATGCAATAATCAGAACAGATACTAAAAATCCAAAAGTAAGCTCATCATAATCTATCCAAGTATCTTTATACAATCCAAATAGAATTGATGAAATTATAATTGCTAAAACAAAAAAGAAATTTATCACCAGAAACGTTCTTTTCCGACTTTTTGAGGGAATCTTTTTCAATTTAGTAAAATCTTGAATTAGAGCTTTTGATTCTATGTCTTTTTTTTCTTCATTGTTAAAAGAGACTGGTAGATGTTTATCCTTGAAGTCAACAATCAAATCTGCTAAATCATATCCACAGTAAGTACAATTTCTTTCTGAAGAAAGATGCTCCATACCACACTCGGGGCACAAGACTCTATCTGACATAATAAAAATAGCATCCACATTTGGGAATAAAAAGTTTTTGTGAATTTTTTTACTGCTGAAAAAATATGGAGAGAAAATTAATTGAGGAATTTGATATAAAATTCATCTACCAGAGAACAGAATAGATACTAAAGCAAGCAAGAAACTAAAACCACAATTATCGCACAAAATTGATGATCGCCCTCTGTATCTACTTTCTGAGTAACAGAAAGCTTTGCCTTCAGTTTTTATTAATGAG
>JBHLQZ010000099.1:0-4393 GCA_048883065.1 Candidatus Thorarchaeota archaeon
AATCTTGTAATTCAACCTCTTCAAGCCAAGGGTTTTCCCTAGGCGGTTGATAGAAGTGTCCGTGTACACAAATGAATTTCTCCACTATAAGCACGCTTCCCCAGTGTATACCGTGAAGCTATAACTTCTTAAAATAACTCGATCACCTAGCGGTGTTCTTCTTAATTCCACTCCCCCATATTCTGCATTTTTTAATTCTCTCTGTAGATATTCATCTATGGCGTTTCTTTGATACTTTTTTATTAAATAATCTTTTGTAGTTGGCATAATACTATCACTCTGCTACTTCTGCGACTAGTTCAACATGAACAAATTCTCTAGTCTTGGGGCTTGATCTTCCTTGAGCTCTTTGGAAAATTCCCTTTTGTTTAGTTCCTTGAAGAGTTGCTGCATGAATTATCCTGCATTTATCAAGTTGAAGCTGATTGTTTTCAGCATTATTTTCGAGGTTTTTTACGACATTTAATATTTCTTTAGCAGCTTTAACTGGATACCTTCCACCAGTCCATCCAACAACATTACTTTTGTGCCCAACACTCTTTTTATATCTCCTATATGGAACAGCAGCTTTTTTTTCAATTACTGCTTCGAGGAATTCGATACTTTGATGAATTGTTTTACCTTTGAGTTCTCTACAAATCTCTCTAGCAGCTTTTCTACTAACTTCAATATCTCTAGCAGAGGCTTTTGCCGATCTATCAGGATCTGTTTGAATGGAATATCTATATTTGGCCAATTCTATTTCACCTATACTTCTGCTAACTTAATTAGCGGGTATGAGTACAATTTTTAAGGTTTATTAACGATTACAGTTTACCTTTCTTTGGTACCCAGTATTTTACATCGTTTAATTGTCCTTTAAAATGGTTTTCTTTATTGAGATGAAATTGAAAACTAAGATAAGAATACTCTTTAACTACATCTCAACAATAATAAAATCTTTATCATTGAGAAATAGTTTCTCGCCTTTTTCAATATCATCACTTTTTTCTACTAGTTGTTCAATGCCATGCATTGAGCAAAGATCGTTTCCAAAAGGCTCAAAGGTTTCAGAAAGATATGCTTGTTTTATAGGATTATTCAACGACAATTTCATATCTTTTTTATGTTTCCAGATTGTTGAATTTAACTCCATTATTTGAGCTGTCAATTCTGTATATTTTGATTCAGATATTATTTCATCACAAATTGGGAATTCCTCTAAATGAACAGTTTTCTGGTACAATCCCCTATATACTAAATCAGTTACGAATGGAATTATTGGAGCAAATGCTTTCAGTACTTCTTTGAATGCTTTATGAAGTGTGTACCAAGCAGCTTTTTGTTGACTTTCTGTATATCTATTATTTCGATTATATGCTCTTCCTTTTACTAGTTCAATATAATGAGAGGCATACAGATCCCATGTGAAATTGCGTAGTGTGCGACTAGGAATCTGAAAATCATAAATTTCATAACCATTTTTTGATTCATCTATCGCTTCACTTAATTCAGAAAGTATCCACTCATCTGCTGGTTGTAAATTAATCTCTGAAAAATCCTCAATGATTGGAAATCTACTTATAAATTTACCAATGTTATATAATTTGTTAATAAACTTTGAAATACCTTGTAGCTTTTGCTCGATAAAGCGAATATCTGAACCATGACTTGCTTCTATAGCCCCATATAAGCGTACAGCATCCCCCCCATATTTTTCAATCATATCTTCAGGGAACACTTCAGTACCCTTACTTTTTGAAAATTTTTCTCCTTTGCTATCTACTACATGCCCAGAAATCCAAGCATGGTTAAAAGCAGGTTTTTCATATAATTGAAGACCTCTTAACATTGTGTAATGTAGCCAAGTTCGTACAATATCTTTACCTTGTGGTCTCATATCACAGATATATGGTCTATTACTTAATTCTTTGAATAAATCTTCATCTTTTTTATTATGAGGATACATCATTATGTAAATTTCACTTATAGAAGAATCCATCCAAGTATCAAAGGTTTTTTTATCGCCTTCAAATCCATTTGAAGATCCACATTTTTCACAATCAGTAAATGGTGGGTCATCTTTCCAAGGTTGATAATATGGTCCAGGAGTTGGAAGATTTGGATGAGCACACTCTTTACAATACCAAATTGGAACTTCAGTTCCATAATAGCGTCTTCTGCTAATAGGCCAATCTATACTTACTGAATTTAACCAATCTAGCCATACTTGCTTCATGTAATTAGGGAAAAATTTCATTATATCAGCATACTCAAGGAGTTTAGGAACGAATTCTACTTGTTTTAAATAATATTCAGGCATTGCTAGAAATTCTACTTCATTTTTACAACGGGAACAAGTTGGAAAATTATGAGCTACATCTTCTTGATCTAAGATATATTCCTGTTCTTCAAGATCCTTAGCTATTTGTTTCTTTGCGTCTTTTACAGATAGACCACCATACTTTGAAAGGTTCTCATCGATTTTTCCTTCTGTTGTTATAATAGTTCTAGGGGTTAGTTTTAATTCTCTGAAAATTTGCACGTCACTGGAATCTCCATAAGCACAAACCATCATAATTCCGGTACCAAAATCCATTTTAGCGAAATGATGTGCCATAATTGGAACTTCGTCTTCAAACATAGGTGATATTGCTGTTTTTCCTTCCAAATGCTTGTATCTATTATCTTTGGGATTATATATTACTACACCAATTGCGGGAATTAACTCTGGTCGTGATGTTGAAATAATTAATTCTTCATTAGTTTCTTTTACCTTAAATTTAACATCATAAATTATGTGGGATCCTGACTTGTAATCAATCTCGTTATCTGCAATAGTTGTTTTGCATCGAGTACAATAGTTATTAGGTCTGTCATCCTCATAAATTAAACCATCTTTGAATAATTTGATAAAGGTGGATTGTGTAAGAGCTCTATACTGCTCTTGATCTGTTTTGTACACTTCTTCCCATTCAAAAGAGTTGTTGCTGAAACCTAGTATCCTACAAACATGAAGAATCTGATCTCCTACTCTATCTAATATTTGTTTACACATTCTTAGAAACTCTTCTCTTGGTACATCATGCATTGAAACATCAAACTCCCTTTCAGCCTGAACCTCTATAGGTAATCCATTACGATCTAAACACATTGGGAACAATACTTCATATCCATCCATTCGCATGAATCTAGCAATCATATCGATACCACTGTAATGAATTGCACCCCCCATATGCCAAGGGGCATTTGCATAAGGAGGAGGTGTGTCGATACAATAAATTGGTTTACCAGACTTCTTGTTAAATGAGAATAATTTTTCTTTTTGCCAAGTTTCAAACAATAACATGTCCTGCTTCTGAGGTTTGTATGTTTTTTCCGTAAGTTGTGACTCAAACTTATTCATTGCTATGCCCTTCTGTATGTGCTGTTCTCTATTTATTTAAAAATTGAGTGATTAATCACCCAATTAACTAACTTATTCATAAAATTCTAGGATTCATGATATTTTAAAGACTTAGTCAAATTTTCTTAACTTGAAGAAAAAAATGAAGAGTTCATTCTTCTTCTATAACTTGTTTACCATGTATTCTATCTATTCTTTCTTCAGGACCTCTGAAATAGGATAAAACTGCACCTGCTGCTGTGATGATTGCAAAACCTATGAACACCCATCTTAAACCAATAGTATAATTAACTGCACCATATGGATCAAAACCATTATTATTTGAAGCTGCTGTAGCAACAGCAACTAGTATAGCAGTAGATAAGGCGGTTCCAAAATTAATTCCTACACTTGTTGTTAAACCAAGTAAAGCACTGGAAATTCCAAGTTTCTCCTTAGGTGTTGCAGACATGACAGAATTAGCATTAGGTGACTGGAACAAACCTATACTAATACCTATTACAGTAGAAATCACAGCATAGAGCCAGATGGGGGCATCAACATCTATAAAGATTGCTAACAAACCTAACATCAGAGCTACAAGAACCATTGCTATTGTGCAAAGATATCTAGCATCAATTGTATTAGAAAGTTTTCCAGAAATTCCTGAAAATATAGATACACCAACAGCGACTCCTGCTAGAACTAATCCAAGCTGAATTGATGTTTGTGTGATTCCAAATTTTGGAAGGAATAGACTGAAATGATAGATAATTACCATATAACCTTGGTGTTTCAATATAGCAGTTGCAAGTCCTGCAGAAATTTTTCTATTTTTTAATAAAGAGAATTCAATAAGTGGACTCTCTTTCCTTTTCTCCCAAAAAATAAATATAGGCAATATTAACAGGCTAATCGCTAGTATAATCCCTGCCCATATTCTAGCATTAGGAATATGTTCAGTTTCTGGAAATATACTAAAACTAAGAACTAAAGTTGTGAGAAATAAAGCAAAGAGTATCGATCCAA
>JBHLQZ010000099.1:4493-6166 GCA_048883065.1 Candidatus Thorarchaeota archaeon
GGAGCAATAGAAATTTCTTCTGAAGAATTCATGATTAAACATTCTTCTTAAGTAAGGAGCATATAAGATTTTTGCATAAAAGATGAAGTTAAATTTTACCTGATATAATCAATCAACTTCTTCTCTTTCTTCAGGACCTCTTAGATATGAAACAATTATTGCTATAACAGTTATTAGTGCAAAAGCTAAAAACATCCACTTCATTGCAGGAACATATACATTAGGATCCTCTATTGTAGTTCCCTCAATTTTCTGGAAAATATTTCGATTGAATGCGAAGATTAAAGTAGACAAAGCGGTTCCAAGTGAAAAACCAATATTTGTAGAGAGGCTCAAAAGACCATTAGCTACACCTAATTTCTCTTTAGGTGCAGCACTCATAACAGAATTTGTATTTGGAGATATAAAACCACCAAGTCCTATTCCAATTAAGACAGCAAGAATTGTAAAGAACCAAGCTTGGGATTCTTGAGAAAGAAAAACTGTTAACATAATTTGTACTAGTAAAACAATTACCATTGATGCAGAAGATATATACCTGGCATCAATTTTATCAGATAATCTACCAGAAATTGCACCAATAATTGCCATTCCGACAGGAGCGCCTAATATCACCAAGCCTGTTTGAATTGGGGTCAATTGTAAAATATTTTGCAAGAAGAAGGGTATTTGGTAGATTACAACACATAAACCCATGTATGCAAATATTGCAGCAAATACTCCTGTTGCGATTTTTCTATTAAACAATTTCAGGTCAACTAAAGGTTTATCTATTCTTTTTTCCCAGAATAGAAAAACCACTAGCATTATAACGCTTAAACCAAGACTTATTCCAAACCATAATTTTCCATTTGGTATGTTTGGGTCAACTACTATGCTTATACTAAAAACTAGTAAAGTTAGAAACAATACAAGAGTAATCGATCCTATTACATCTGCTTCTCTAGCCTCTTCCTGCACAGGCGGTGTAGGTGGAATTGCAATTTGCACCCAAATCAATCCGATAATTCCTAGAGGGACATTGACTAGGAAGATACTTTCCCAACCGAAAGTTTCTGTCAGAACTCCCCCAAGGACAGGTCCTAGAGTAACCGCTATTGCTACAATAAATGAATTCAAACCAATTGCCATCCCTCTGTTCTTAGAAGTTGTAAATCTAGTTATTATAGCCATACCATTAGCAACAGTACCTGAACCACCTATTCCCTGAATAACTCTAAAAACAATTAAAGTAGCAAGAGATTTTGAAAATGAGCACAACAATGAACCAAGTGAAAACACAAATACACCTATCTGAAAAATTAATTTATTACCATATCTATCACCAAGATCACCAGCTACTGCAGTAAAAGCAATCATAGTAAGTAAATACGAAATTATTACCCACTGAATTTGATATTGTTGAACTTCGAGAGCTTCACTCATTTTTACTAGACTTATATTTACTATTGTTCCATCTAAAGAAGCCATGAAAACCCCTATTCCTGTTGCAGTAATTAAAGAACTTATCTTTACTGCCTTAGGTTGTCCATTGCTTGATTTCTTAAAGATGGAAAGGATTTTCATTATTGAACAATCTTCAAACAAAAACCGTGCAATATAAGGATTTTGAGTTATACATGAAGGTTTATGTTAGATTATTGGTTTTTTAATAAAAGTAAATAATAGTTTTA
>JBHLQZ010000100.1:0-6105 GCA_048883065.1 Candidatus Thorarchaeota archaeon
TTTTCACTCTATTGAATAAATTATTTTTTGAGAGATCATATTTCTTTCCTATCTTGTAAAGAGGAATTCTCTCCTTCTTTTCTATATAATTTTTTTCATCAAAAAGTATATTTTGTATTTTCTTTCTTCTTTGTGATATAGATATTATAATACTTACTATTACAAGTATTGAAGTTACTATTGCAACTATGATTTTTATTGTACTATTTTCAACATTATTTAATACAAAAGCATTTACAAAAATATTTAATACTATCGGGATTATGATACCAAACCAAAACTTAGTATTATGTGAGTCTTTTAGTTGGGATTCAATTGACACATCAAAATTATTAGAGTAAAACGTTAAATATCTTTCCAATACTGAAACATATTTATTTTTCCTATACATCTCATTCTATATTAGTTATTTTCTTGTTTTTCTCTTATACATACTATATTCAATTTCAAAGAATGCAAAAGTACCTATTACTTTGTGTAATTGATTATCAGTATTAGATAATTATTATTTCATATTCTACACTGAACAACCTATTCGTCTTCAAGCATTTTTTCCAATACTTCTACAAGAAATTTAGCATACTCCTGTAATTTCTTCCTTCCGTATTCTGTTAGGTAAACGATTGTTACAAGCTTAGTGTCATGAAAAGCTTTCTGAATTTCTATCAAACTGTTTTTTTCTAATTTATTCAAATGAGCTGAAAGATTTCCTGGAGTTAACCCAAGTGTTTCTTGTATTGTGAGAAAGGTTGCTTTCAATCTTGGTAGCAAAAACATCATAATATCTAACCTTGATGGAGAGTGTATTATTTCATCTATACCTATTATCTCCTCAAGAGGTGATCCACTCCCTCCCTCTTTTGAATTTGTGTTTTTGCCATCCATTGTTGCTTTCTCCTAACTTATGCAGTAAAGCTATCTAGTACCGCTATTTTATTTCTTGAAATAACGTTTTTTAACAAGAATGCTCCATAAGCTAATGCAAGTCCCGTTATACAACCAAAAACAAGCCCTTGGTACAGTTCAAATATTTCCCCAATAACTAAGAATCCTACTATGTTTATTATTGATGTTAAAATGAATAAAACAGGTGTTACATAATAAATAATTTTGGAGGTATAAGTTGTTATCTTTCTTCTTGGTAGAAAATTATCAACAAACATTACAATACCTATCATTCCTGCTATTACTGGAAATGTAAGGTGATTTAAATCAGTATAACCAAAGATAAAAACTAAAGCCATAGCAAGTCCTATCCAATAGTGTTGAGTTCTTGCATAGAAAGAATATTTCCGTTTTCTGGTTGTCAAAACAACATTCCTCCTCTGAAAATTAGATAACAACAAAGCAATAACAAGAATCAAAAACCACATTAAAGTAGTAATCCAACCGATGAATTCATGTGTAAACCAAAGAATAACAAAATCTAGAATTCCAGCTGCAATAAGTAGCAGTCCCCAAGTTAATCTCTCAACAGCCCATATCTGAAAATTATTTAATCTCTCGAAATTTTCTATTCTCTGCATGAAATTCAGGAGTTTTTTCATCTCATCCTTTGACATTTCGTTTTGCATATTAACAGAATAAACAAGGGGATATATAAATACAGTAACCAGTTTGTATTTTAGAGTAAAATTAGTAGTTTTGTTGTTGTGAAATATTTATCAACTAGTTAAGTCTTTAAAACTAATATCACTTATATCAAAATGCTGGTAAATGAATTGCTTAAAGAAGAACGTTTTGCTGCTTATTCTCATCTAATTGGTTCAATTGCTGCATTAGTGGGTTCTATTTTTCTGATTGTTATATCTGCAATAAATAAATCTAATGTGATAGTCGCAGTTGTTTATGGTTTCTCGATAACATTCCTTTTTATTGCAAGTACATTATATCATGCTCTGAAAAAAGAAGAAAATGAGTATTCAATCTGGAGAATACTTGATCATATTGCGATATTCTTTATGATAGCAGGAACTTATACTCCATTAGTTTATATCTATTTAACAGGAGCTTGGCGTTGGGGAATAATAGCAGCTCAATGGGCACTTGTTGTGTTAGGAATAATCTTCAAACCTTTTGTTCTAAATGTACCAAGATGGGTAGAAACTCAAGTCTATCTATTAATGGGTTGGATGGCGATATTACCTATTTATCAATTTATTACTTTGATGCCAGTTACAGTTCTTATTCTAATATTTATTGGTGGATTGGCTTTTACAATTGGTGCAATTTTGCATATAATTAATAAGGAAATTATACCAAGTGTTTTTAGTTTTCATGATATTTTTCATATTTTGATTATTGTTGGAGGAGCATGTCATTATTTTGCAGTATATATCGCAATCTCAGCGTCTATATGATTCATTTTAGAATAATACAAAAAGAAATTTTTATTATGGTTTGAGAAAAATACAATAAGATAAAAATGGAAGTCAAAAGATGCTGGGGAGAGAAAGACGATTTAGCTCGTGATTATCATGATAAAGAGTGGGGTGTTCCCGTACATGATGATAGGATTCTCTTTGAATTCTTAATTCTTGAAGGAGCTCAAGCGGGTTTAAATTGGATGACAATTTTGAAAAGAAGAGAAGGATATAGAAGAGCTTTCGATAATTTTGATTTTAACAAAATTGCTAAGTACGGGAAAAAAGAGTTCGACAGATTAATCCAAGATGAAGGAATAATCAGAAATAAATTGAAAATAGAATCTACAATACTTAATGCAAAAATATTTCTAGAAATAAGAGCTGAATTTGATTCCTTTGATAAATATCTTTGGGCATTTGTAAATAATAAACCAATTAATAATAATCCAAAGACTTGGAAGGATATTCCTGCTAAAACAGAAATTTCCGACAAAATCTCTAAAGATTTGAAGAAAAAGGGAATGAAGTTTGTAGGAAGTACCATTATCTATGCTTTTATGCAAGCTGTTGGGATGGTTAATGATCACCTTACTTCCTGCTTTAGACATAAAGAAATATCAACAATGTCTTAACTATTTGTAGTTCACTTAACTAATAGGTAATAAAGTAGCTAATGTCCAAGCGAATAGTAAAGCATTCAATAGCGCTCCTGTTTCTACTGAAGATGTTCTTTCAAAGAACCAAATTGTGATTACCGTATATATAAGAAATAATGGCAGTAACATTATTAGGAATTGCATGCTAAATCCAAGAAAACCAGTCAAAATTTTGAAATTAAAAATAACCATAGTAAGATATTGAATTAACAAAACAAGTATAAAAGGTAGTAATTTAATCCCAACGACTTGAGCTGAAGCTATTAACTTATTTTTTGTGTTTTCTTCTCTCTTTCTTTCGTTATAGATGCTTGTAAAGACTAGTCCATCCATTGTGAAATATGCGAACATAAAAGGAACAAGAATAAGAAACATTAATGCTCTCAACCAATTGAAATTACTCAATAAAGGTACTATAAATTTCATACTTATCCCAGGAATCAATTCTATAGTTAAGTTGAAGATAACTAATAATAAGAAAATATCAACTGCAAGAATTAATCCCCTCCAATAAATGAAATTTCTTCCGATTCCTTTGATAATCTCTTTAAAATTTCTATCTGGATGCTTCTTCTTTCCATTATAGTAAGCAAATATACATCCAATAATCGCTAATGACAAAACCCATGAAATTGCGGTTATTCCTAATGTCAATGGAATTAATACTGATCCCATCCCAAACAATAGAATTGGAGGAGCAAATAACACTAAATGCAAAACCCCCCAACTCAATCCCATTTTCCAGAAACTAAAGGTTAATTCCACTTTCTCTTCGTGGATAGTAATTTTTCTAAAGAAAGTGATATCAAAAGCTATTTCAGAAATAAAAAATACAATCCCTACAAACGCAAAAAAACCTATTGTCATAAACAAATCTCGTAGAGGAAATAGAATTCCTTTTTTTATGTTTCCAAAATCTAAGGCTTCAATCATCCAATTTACAGCTTCTTTTACTAACTTTCTATTAATTGGTTCAAAGAGATGAGTGGTTTTAGGAATTATAAGTTTCCTCGCTGTAAGGTTTGAAAAATCCCCATACAATGTATCTTCTTGAACTAATTCTGTTGTTCCAAATACTGGTTTAAGTTCTTCCTTTACCTCTTCTATATCAAATGTTTCATCATATTTACCTATGGCTACTAGGAGATTGCTAGGTGAAACAGAGTTTAAGTTACCATAAACAGATGTATTTGCTCCTATTGATAAACCTCCTATGAAAATGTGAGCTTTAATATTCCCTTTTATCAAAGAAGCTGCCCTTATTGCTCCAACTCCCATTGAATGACCTACAAGTCCAATGTTACTTGAGTTAACATAAGACAAAGATTCTAGAAAATCGATTGTTGCTATAACACCTAAAGAAGGATCCGAATCATCATCCAATTTCTCAATTGAATTTCCATGCCCGAGTGCATCTATAGTAATGGCTACTATACCGCTTCTAGCGAGTTCCAAAGCTATTCCGCTCATTGTTTCCTTAGCATTCATTATACCGTGAACTAAGATTACAGCTGGTAAATTGTTTGAGGTTTCGAAATCCAAAGGATTGTATAAATATCCATTTACTGAAATATCGGATTTGCTAAATGTTACAGATTGAACATTGATTTTCGTAAATCCAGTATTGAGAAGTTGTGAAAATAAAATTACTGAACTGAAGATTACTAGATAGATTAAAAGGAAAAGTAGCTTTTTGTATATTCTTTTCATCGTTCCGATATTAAAAAGGTTGTAATTAAAATTTGTTGCTTAACTTCAACTAGTCTAATTTTACTCCAGCGGTTCTTTAAGCTGATCATAAATTGTTTTAATCCTATCATAGAATCCTTTTGTGTGGTATGTGTTTTTTAATTTAAGCTTGTGTTTATCATAATGATGTCCCCATTCATGTATTAAAGTTCTAAGAAATGTCTTTGGTGCGACAAATTTCTGATTCTTAGCAGTACGACTATAAACAGATGTAGAATATTTTTTTTCCTTTTTTCCATTTGTTCTATACTCACCATAGTATTGACCTCCACTTCTTGTCATCCTTCTTTTCCCTCCTGTATAAACCTTTAATGGGGGAAGACTATAAAACAAATTTAGCTCTGATATTGTTTCATTTGAAATTTCATTTATTGCTTCTTCATTACCTTCTTTCAATGCGTCTTTAAGTAGTTTAATTGCAACGTGGAGTGATTTCAATCTTTCATATGAAAGCGGTTCAATAGCAGTTTTTACAGATTTCTCATAGTCCTTCTCCTGTGATGAGTTCCATTCTTTTTTATTGGTGGAAATTTTTGGTTTTAGTGCAGGAGGTTTCATTTTTGGAGTTATCAGAGGATAAGGAACACGAAATATGTGGGTTTTTGTTTCCACTGTAACTGTTTTTTTGTTAAGTCTTTTAACAGTTCCAACTATTTCTTTTCCTTTATATTGAAACCTAACTTTCTTTACACTAGACATTGTTCATTCTCTTAAAATTCTATTTTTTCATTGTCTTTTAAGTTCTGTAATTCCCATATGTTACTAATAGTTATTTCTTATCTAAATTTTGTATAAATCTCTCTAATTCTGTTATTTTTATACCTGTTTTTTCTTCCAACAATTCGTATATTCTTCTCATATGAAAAATTGTTTCTTTGATTTGTTGAGTTGCTTCATCACGCATTCCCGCTGTTTTGGCTCCAAATTTGAAGATATTGAGAATATCTGAGAATCTTCTAAGTATTGCAAGAATTTCAAAATACTCTATGTTTTTTACTTCAGATCCTTTTTCCTTCTCATATAATTCGAGTATCTTGTTACGAATCTCTTTGTTCGTATATGCATGAGTCAATAGTAAACTCCAACCCAAATCTTCTCGATAATCACCAATGGTACAAGCTGCCCAATCTATAACAAAAGCTTCTCCTTCTTTTGTGACTAGAATATTGTGCGGGTGAAAATCCCTATGCAGAATTGAAGCTCTTTCTGAATAAGCATCATTCTTTCTTTCAATAAGCCAATCTAAAATAGGTTGCAATTCATGAATTTCAGATTGATTTATTATCCTTTCATAGTTCAATATTCTCCTATCAATGAAGTAATATGGATTAATT
>JBHLQZ010000101.1:0-6057 GCA_048883065.1 Candidatus Thorarchaeota archaeon
ACAACACTAGCTCAACAAACTAAAATACAAACAGCTTTTTCGTTTAGTATGTTGTCACCTAACACAAGCCCAGCTAGAAATCAATGGTCGTTGTTAATGGAACAGACATTACCTAAAATAGGTATATCTGTTAACTTTCACGAATCAACCGGATGGGGTAATATCGGACCTAGAACTTGGTCTTATCCATTGTTAGACTATGATTATATCCCAACATATGAAAAGGGAGGTTATGATATGTTCTTTGTTGGTTGGTCTTGGGGTTTAGATCCAACTGATTTACAAGGATTATATGAAACATCTGCCATTATCCCAGCTGGTAGTAATCACTACCAATACTCAAATCCTGTATATGATGCTTTGCTAGAAGACTTCCTAGCAGCCGTAGATCCAGTAGAAAGAAACAGTTTATTATCTGATATTCAGGAGGTTTTATACGATGATCTTCCAGCGATAGCTATTGTTTATCCAAGATCACTCTTTGGTTTCAAAGATTCAATCACAGGCATTGATAATTTATTAATAGCTAGCTCAAATCATCGAGCTGAAAATTGGGATGATCCAGATGATCATATACTGAAATATGCTATCCCAGGCGATTTGAGAGAATTCAATTATTTCGTTGCGGAATCCTTTTACGATATACAATGGATGCAGTGTGTATTCGGATCCATAGTTCAAAGAGCACAAAATACTCATGAATGGGAACCTCACATAGCAAGTGATGTAGTTGTTTCTGATATAATTGATGAGAAAATTAACGTTACAGTTACATTAGATCCTAACGCCAAATTTAGTGATGGAAGCGATCTTCTTCCAGAAGATATTAAGTATACCTTTGAACTCTTGATGACTCCAGCTGTTGCTTCAAATCAATATGGAACCTTAACCTATTGGTTCCCAACAAATGATTCGATTGAAATAGTTGGAGGACCAGCTGGCAATGTTCCTGGTGGTCAAGTATTATTCAAATACAGTGGTGTATTTAACTTTCCATTAAGTGTGCTTCAACAATACATAATCGATAAAAGTGAAGTAGCCCCTAAAATCGCATCTTTCGGATTTGATATCCTCAATGAAGTACCTGGTACAGGTGATGTTGGTTGGTCATTAGTAAAATCATGTGGTCCATTTATGGTACAAAGCTATGATTCTGTAGGAAGCGTAGTTCACATGGTTCCAAACCCATATTGGCATGGAACAACTCCTTCTCTTACTGATCTTTATGTCACATTTATCATGGGTAAGGATAATGCTATATCTGAATTAAGATTAGGTAACATAGATATAATGGATGCCCAATATTTCCCTGTTTTATCAGACTTTGAAGGCGAAATAGGAATTGAAGGTGTTCTTGTTAAAGATCCATCTCATCAGGAGATGTCTTTCAATATGAAGCATCCTATACTAGGAACTGGTGAATTAACCCCACTAGGAACCCCTGAAGCAGCTAAGTATATTCGTAAAGCATTTAGCTATGCTTGTCCCCGACAAGTAATTGTAGATGAGATTCTGCAAGGTCTTGGAGCTCCTGCTACTACTGCTATACCTGACTCTGTCGTTGGTTATGATGAATCCCTTGCGCCTTATCCATATGATTTAGATTTAGCGATATCTATGGTAGAAGCAGCAGGATATAAAGTGAAAGTACCTGTAACAGAAGAAAGTGGAATAGTCGGATTAGTATTTCTAACCTTCCTTGGAGTAGCAGCACTAGAAGCTATTAGAAGATATAAAAAATAATTTTTTTTTCTTTTTTCTTTTTTCTTTTTTTACTTCAACAAATTTTCTTTGAGTAATCGTTCTCGTTTTTCTCTTCTAGCGTTTTTCTCTTCATTCATAAATTTATCTAACATTTTTTCTTGTTCTTTGGAGTAATATTCACCTTTAGAGTAGACAATATTCATCTTGGGTTCTTTTTTCGATGGTTCCATCCCTTTGAGATTTACATCAGGATCTGCACATACAACGTATGATTTCTGTTTTGATCCTAATTGACCTAAATCAACGCTTTTGATTTTATTTCTTTCAACTGATATGGAATTTAGTTTACTAAAATCTGAAAGTGGTTTAAGATTTATTTGAGATAATAAATTATCACCCAAATCTATCTCACGGATATTTCTACAACCAGTTAAAGATTCTAGATTTATATTTTTAATCTCATTGCTGTATAATCTCAATTCTTCAATATTTAACCACTGTGTGTGAGAATTAAATTTCACAATTTTCAACAAATTATAATCGAGATTAAGGATCCTTAATTCCTTATTTTTGCTTATAGAGATAAGATCAATTTCTAGAAGTAGGTTGTTATGCAAGTTTAGTATCTCTAGTTGCTTGCAACTATTTAGAGGACTTACATCCAATTCTATCAAACTATTATTGCTTAGATCTAGCTTCCTTAATTTTTGACATTCTTTCAAAGGAGATAAATCTATTTTGCGAATATTATTTGAACTTAAATCCAGTTCTTGAAGGTTTTTACATTTCTTGAGCGATTTTAACAAGATTTCTTCTAAATTGGCGTTTGTAATAGCAAGTTGATCAATATTTGAGTCTACTTCAAAGTGAAATTCTCCAATATTGTCTCTACCAGTTATATTAACCTTCATACCCAATCAAACCAGATTTAATTAAATTGAATCTATTTTGAATTTCCTTAATTATTTACTATGAACAAACTGATTTAAGTTTATTTCTATACTAATTTTAAAAAGTGAGAAATTTTACTTAAAAATATGACCATTGAAACCAATGTTTTGCAATCTCAGATAATAGATGAACTCAGTAAATTTGCTAGTGTAAAATATCGTCAAGCAATAGAACGCTATACAACAGCGAAACCACTTAATTTGGAATATTTAGGTGTAAGAATACCTGAAATAAGAAAAATAGCAAATTCATTCTTTCAAAAGCTAAAAGTCCTAGGAATAAAAAACATAGACGATATCATACTATATTGTGAATATTTACTAGAAAGTCGTATAGCAGAATTGAGAACAATAGCTTTTCAATGGAGTTTTAAGTGTAAAAAGCAATTTCAACCTAAGCATTTTATTGTGTTTGAAAGATGGCTTAAGAAATATGTTACTGGGTGGGGGAGTACAGATGATTTTTGTGTTAAATCTTTTGGGTATTTCATTTATACCTTCCCTGAATTTATTCCTAAAGTAAAAAAATGGACAAATTCTAGAAATCAGTGGGTGAGAAGAGCGTCAGCTGTAGTTTTAATATATGGACTTAGAAGAGGTGAATTCTTAGAAGATGCTTTTGAATTAGCTGATTTATTGTTTAATGATGAGGAAATGTACGTTTTGAAAGGGTATGGTTGGATGCTTAAAGAAGCAAGTAATACATACAAGGATAAAGTTTTTGCTTATGTTATGAAAAATAAAGAAGATATGCCAAGAACTTCTTTACGATATGCAATTGAAAAGATGCCAGATGAGATGAGAAAAAAAGCAATGGCGAAGAATTAAGTTTTTTCTTCTTTAGTTTTCGTTTTAATTTCAAGTTTTTCAATGCGTGATAGTAATTTTTTCATATCTTTCTTCATCTCATCAATATCATCTCGTAATTTTTTAGCTTCTTCTTCTGGAGATTTTCCTTTTGATATGATTTTTATTATTCTATCAATCATTGGGTGGTCTTGGTATGGTAACTTTACTTTTGATTGTTCTAAACTACCAATAACACTTGAATCTTTTAATTTACTTAATTCTCTTACCAATGTTTCAATTAGAAAATAATCTGTTTCTAAAATTAACAAATTACATAGTTTCTCGATAGTTTTATCTTTATGTCCTTTCTCTGCCCACAATGTAGCTTCAATTATACCTCGTACCAAGTTTTCTCGTGTTCTTTCAGGAACTAATCCATAATCAACTTTTGAAAGTAAATATTCTAATGCTTCTTCAGTCCTAGTCTTTCCAATAGCTCTGAAAAGATTTGATTGAATAATTTCTTTGAAGTCTTTCTTAATTTCAAAATTAATAAGGAATTTATAAGCTTCTTCAGTTCTTTGTGAACCTATCACATTCAAGGCTGAAGCAGTAGCATAGTACAATATATCATTACGGGAAAGGTATTTCCTAGCAGCATCAAATACTATCTTATGTCGTAAATCTGTTAAATTATTAATTAAATAAGAAAGAACCATAGGATCATTTTCAGTTTCTAATAATTCTGTTAAAGCAACAATTGCGTCATAATTAGGAGCTTTAGCAAGAACTTTTGCATATTCTCTCTTTACACCCCAAAAAGTTTCATTCTTAAAAGCATTAACAATTTCTTCTATGTTCTTCTTTTTTCCTTTCTTTGCAAGTTCTTTGGAAGCTAATATTTTTCCAATGGCATTACTATTCTTCAATTGGCGAATTAACATCTTATCTCCAGGATTAAAATCAAGAGAAAAGAGAACTTTGTAATCTGGATCAAGTCTTATTTGTAGTGGCTTTTTATTGCTTTCAAAAAAGAAAGTATGCTCCTTTTCTTCAATATTGAATGTTTCACGTCTAAATGATCCTTCTTCATTTTCCCACATTACATCTAAAGGAAATTTAAACAAACCAATGTTCTTTTCTTCATCTATCTGAGTCTGTTTTATCTCTAGAGAACATAATTTCTTCTTATCATCGTACTCAAATTTAGCTTTTATTTTTGGATATCCAGGATTATAAAGCCATTGTTCAAAGAATTCCTCTAAACTTAATCCAGAATGCGTTTCAAGTTTTCTTTGAAAGTCAACTGTTTCCACAGCTTTTCCTACAAAAGTTTGTACATAGTCTATTACAGCATCCCAGAAGCAATCATCTCCCACAACGTGCCTTAACATGTGAATTCTCCATGCACCACCTGGATAAAGATGAGCATCATACATATCCCAACTACTGTCATATTTATTTGTTACAATTGGCCTCGCGTACCTTGAATCTGATTCTCTCATGTATCTTGTTGCATTAAGATATAAGTCATAGAAGGCTTCATTTTCCCCATAAATGTCTTCATAATATAAGGTTTCAATATACACAGCCCAACTCTCCTTTAACCAAGCATGAGAAAATTCTCTACAAACAATCATATCTCCAAACCAAGAATGAGCCATCTCATGAACGTTAATAGCGTCTAAAGTCCACCAGTATTCTTTGTATTTTATCTCATCAAGAACTGCAAAATCACTCCAAGTTACAAAGCTTATATTTTCCATGGCACCTCCATGCTTTGCTGTTGAAATCTGGTAATATTTAGACCATTCTAGTGGTGTTTTGAATCTTTTCCACATCCACTCTAGCATTTTTGGAGTTCTATCAAAAGCTCTCTTTAGATCTTCAGGTTTGAATGGTTTTGTTGTAAAGTATGCAATGGGAATTTCCCCTCTTCCAGCATCAACTGACCTATCTTCATATTTGATAAATTCTCCTATAGCAATTGTTAAAAGATATGCAGGACATGGAAACTCTTGTTTCCAAATAGAGGTTTTTGTTCCATCCTCATGCTGAATTTCTTCAATGTGCTTTCCATTAGCTAGTATTGTATAATCATTTCTTGCTCTAAGATGAAAATCTATTGAACACCTTACAGAAATGTGATCAATGCATGGAATCCAATATCTAGCTCTTTCTGATTCATGATCTGCAACAACATAGATCGGTCTTTCAGGATACATCTCATCTGGGTAACTAAAATATAATCCAGCTATTGGTTCAGAGATAGTATAGTCTACGGTGATTTCCTTTTCTTCTCCCTTCTCAAACCCTTTTTTCCAATTAAGCTGTATTTTGTTTCCATCATAATTCCATGAATCCACTCCTTTCACATCATGAATATCAAGGTCAACTGCATGAAATTCAATATTACTAGCTTTTGCTACATTAGCTTTAATAATAGTTGATACTGAACCTTCTGCTAACTTTCTTTCCAAATCAAACTTCAATTTTATAGTTTGATGAATTGGTTCTAATTGAATTGAAGGTGGATAATGTTTTCCAGCTTGAGGAGTGGCAAATTCCTTTCCTTTTAGTAAAAGTGAATACTTATCAATTATCATAATCTTCA
>JBHLQZ010000102.1:0-6001 GCA_048883065.1 Candidatus Thorarchaeota archaeon
AATGCTAAAAGCTGAAGAATGGACAAAAAAAGAAGGATACAATATAATGGCATTACATGTAATAGATAATAATGAAGCTGCTCGAGGTTTATATGAATCATTAGATTATGTACTTGTTGCTACTCATAATGAGAGTTGTTTTTATGAAAAAATAATTGATTAATTTTTTCTTTTCTTTAGAAAAATCAATTACTTTTATAAATTCACATATTAACTATACTTTAATGTCATTAGATAGAAAAATAATTGTAAAATATCGTCGTTTATTGAAGGTTTTTGATGATGATATAGAGAAATTCCCAGAAGGTTTTCAAACTGATCAACAGAAAAAAGTTCAAAATCCTCCTTTACAGAAACCTTATCCTAAAGATGGTAAACTTATTGATTTAGTAGCTATTGATGAAATAAGTGTTGGTAAAAAAACATCATTATATGAATCTCTTAAAGGGAGAAAAAGTATTAGAGTCTATAATGAAGAGATTATGACTCTAGAAGAGCTTTCTTTTCTTCTATGGTCGACACAAGGTGTATTTAAAATAGATAAGCATCATGGTGCTTCAGTAAAAAAACCTGTTCCTTCAGGAGGTTCTAGACACCCGTTTGAAACATATCTTATAGTTTTAAGAGTTGAAGGATTGGAACCTGGAGTTTATAGATATCTTGGTATTGAGCATAAATTACTTTTCGAGAAATCATATACAAAGGAAGAGAAGAAATTACTATTTGAACAAGAAGTTGATGATTCTGATGAGGGAGAATTCAAGAAATTAGTTTATCAACCATTTATTCTAAAGGGAAACGTGATTTTTGTTTGGGCTGCTATACCTTATAGAATGGAATGGCGTTATAGCATCCCTTCTTTCAAAGTAATAGCTATAGAAGCTGGACATATCTGCCAAAATCTATATCTAGCTTGCGGTGCACTTGGACTAGGAACTTGTGCTATTGCTGCATACAATCAAGAAATAGCAGATAAAATTCTTAATTTGGATGGCGAAGATGAATTTACTGTTTATCTCGCACCTGTAGGAAAAATCGATAAATAAAATTATAATGTTCTTCTAATTCTTCTTTCAGCTCTTTTTTGTTTCCTTTTATAATTCCTAGAGTGTCTTTCTAATTGTTTTTTTAGTTCCTCTTCACCTTCAAGTAATATAAATAACTCGTCATTTTTCTTAATTATCCATTTTTTTCTAATTAGAAGGTCGATTTGTTTTGTCATTTCTTCTTGTGTCTGATAGAACCTAATTTTGTCTTTTTCAACAGTCTTATCTTCTTTTTTTGGTTTTATTTCAATCTCCAAGAATTTAAAAAATTGAGGTCTGAATTTAGTATTGAAATTCTTTTCTAAATCTTCAATCTTATTTACTCCTTTTTGAAGCATCAATAGGATCCATAAACCTATCTTATTCGCTCTAAATCTATCGAATCTTTTCCACATACCAAGCTTATATTTCTCAAAATCAATCGTTTCTCCTTTACTAATTGCTCTTATATCTTTAAATATAGTATAACACCCTCTAAGTATTAACAAACCTATTACTAATCCCACGATACCATCTAGAATAAAGAAATCAAAATACCCAGCAATTACTCCAGTTAAAACAAGAAGTCCAACTAAGATATGATTTTTACTGTCTTCAGATTGCACTAGAATTGTAAGGTTTTTTATTGTATAGCCAACTACACGCTGGTATAGGTAAAGGATGAAGCATAAGAAAATAGAAACAGACGCTACTACTAATGCAAAAACAGGGGCATCAAGTTGACCTCCAAATCTTACAGTTTTTATGATGCTATCTGTGCTTTCATAGAGTATTCCTGCACCACTTGCAATCATTAGTAATAATAAGAGATATGAAGCAATTCTTTCCTTCCTAATTCGAATTGAAATACTCACAATTATTGAAGAAATCCCATCAATAGTTGAATCAATTCCATCACCTAACAAGCCTACACTACCTGTTAATGCAAAACCTACTAGTTTGAGAATTCCCAAGATAAAATGAAATATTAAAGAAATTAATGGGGGTGTTGATGGAGAAAAGAATTTGTTTGCAAAACGAGTAACTGATTTCCATCTATCTGTAAAATACTTTGCAACTTCTTCACCTTTTGGAGTTATGTGGTATATTTCATCTTTCTTTATCACCATCTCATTTTTTAGAAAAAAATCAAGATCTTCCAATACAATAAATTTCATCAGTTGATAATTTGGATTATCTTCAGAATCAAAAAGAAAAGAAGGTCCCCCAAAAGAAATCTCAAATTTCATGAATTCGTCAACAAGCTCTTTTAATACTAAAGATTTTTCATTAAGAGCACAGATAGCTAACCATTGATGATCTTTAACTATTTTATCCCATCTAATCTCATTCTCATCATCTTTTGGTTTTCGCTCCTTAGACATCACTTAATATAGGAATGAACATTATATAAGAATAGCTAAATTAAGATAATCGGGATACATAGAATACAATTTAAATATATCATTGTATAATATAAAGAGATGAACCAAAAAAAACAAAATCCACTTTTACGTATGAGACAAATCTTGCCAGTTACAATCTTAATGATATGTATTATAACTCAAGTTGTTCTTACGTATGTTTTGTGGCATAATTATTATGAAATAAATACACTAGCATATATTGGTTACTCAATACTTGGATTATCAGGGATTTTTGGTATTTTACCTATAATAGAATTTAGAATAAAAGGAAAAGTAGAGAAAGGTGAAGTATATATGAAAACTCAGAAATTGGTTAAAACCGGTATTTTCTCAATTATAAGACATCCTCAATATTTTGCTGGTATTTTAATAAGTCTAGCTTTTGCTTTTATTTCACAACATTGGGTTGTGATTATATTATTTGCTCCAATTATCCCTGCAACTCATATGGATGCTTTATCAGCTAATATAAATCTAATTGAGAAATTTGGAGATGAATATGAGAAATATATGTCTGAAGTTCCAGGTTTAAATCCATTGTTAGGAATTATTAAACTTATCAGAAGAAAATTGAAGAAGAGATAATAGTGTTATTTGATATATTCATAAAGTTCATTTATGGAAGGTGTTATAATCCCAGATTCCTTGACTAATTGTTGAAATTCATCAGCGATTTTTTTCATTTCTTCCTTGGCTGTTATTGCGTGCTCTCTTAAAACTAATCTCCCGACCTCTGTACCAATAGTTTTTTTCAGTATACGAATAATCATAAAATTAGGATAGTAATAAAGAGTTCTCATTCTTTTAGGTCGAATAGGATATTTGAGTTTTTTCAAAACTTTAAAGCCTTCTTTTATGGCTTTGATCATTAAAAGCATTGCTTCCTCATTATCTCTGAGTTCAAAACCTTTCTTCTCTGCCAAATGTACACCATTGGCCAATGGACTAACTAATGCTATATGATACTTCAACCAAGAATCAATATCATCAGAAGTTTTTACCAAAATATCCGCTTTATTAAACATAGTAGCTATATCAACTACTCTTCTACTTACTAATCCATTCAATTCTCCAATTGTGAGAGAACTGTTCTCCTGGTAAGCTACTATTATTTTATGACCTTCTCTTTTTCCTCCTATAGAAGGAAAGCCTAACAAAATTCTTTCTTTTCCAACTGATTCTATATATTCTTCTCCTCCAGTTCCATTGTTCCCCAAAAAAACTATATTATAACAGAATCTATTTTTCTTTAGATAAGGGAGTATGGAATATGTCTGGTTTTTTTGCATTATAACAAAAATAAAATCATAAACATCATTTTCTTCAAGTTTATCAATGACAGGAACTTTCGTTATGGTTTGTTGTTTTTGAAGGAAATGATCTATTACAATACCATGTTTTTTAATATCCTCAAGCCTTTTTCCTCTTGCTAAAATCGTCACATCGTATCCAGCAGAAAATAATTGTGCTGCATAAAAACTTCCAATAACTCCTGCGCCATAGAAAAGAACTCTCATAATATAATTTCGGAATAAAAATTGAAAAAGCTTCTGGCGTAAAAGTTTAATTCTATTGATTTTCTATTTCAATTTCCTTCTTCTTTGAATTAAAATTGATATAATCACTAATCCAATATATGAAATAAGGATAAATGGATAAGATGCTTCATCATCTTTTACTGCTGGAATGACGAAATTCTCTATCAAAAAATCTGGATCAAAACTCCCAGGTGCATTATTCGAAGTCATTGCGACAACAATATCTTGTTCAGGTAGAACATATATCATTTGATCATATCTCCCACGAGCACTGTAAAATCCAAGATCTGTTCTAATCCACCATAACGCTCCATAAGCCCAGCCTGACCATAAAGGTATCAATGGACTAGTAGTTGCATTTACCCATTCAGAAGGAATTACCTGCTCTCCATCCCATGTACCATTATTGAGATAAAGGTAACCAAATCTAGCCATGTCTCTTGCAGTCATGTACATACCATGACCTCCATAATAAATCCCTTGCTTATCCTGATCCCATGAATAATCTGTTATACCTATTTTACTAAAGAGGTATTTCTCAGCGAAATTTAAAGTAGTATTTCCATAAACTTCTTGTAATATTGCAGAAAGTAAATGAGTTCCACCAGTATCATAATTCCAAACTGTTCCTGGATCATTTATCAGAGATAATCCTAAAATATACTCAACTTGATTAGGAGCTGAAACCATCGGTACCCAATTTGCATCATCATACCACAATAATCCAGTTGTCATAGTAAGAAGATTTGCAATAGTTATGTTTTCTTTTCTTGGATCATATCTATCTATTGTTACATTTGGGAAGAAGCTGAGAACTTTAGCATCAAAATCGGTGATATATCCTTCTTCGAAAGCTATTCCATAAAGTGCAGACATGAAACTCTTTGTAACAGACCATAAGTAATGTTCCTGCTCCATGTATCCTGGACTAAGGTACTCCTCAAAAACAATATATCCATTTCGTACTATTACAACAGAGTGAAGATTTATCCTTTCTGTTTGAACATATTCGATCATTTGTTCTAATATATTATTCTTCATTTTTTGTTTCTTTGCAGTAGACATTTTCCATTCTTCTGTTGGCCAGTAATCTCTTTCAGTAGATGAAACAACATAAAAATTCGTGGAGAAAAATGAATTCAAAGTAAGAATTAATATAAAAAATATTGTTGTTGAGCTGGATCTCAAATGAAATCTCAAATTTAACACTCCTAGAAAGAATTACCATAAACATTTAAGAATGTTGACAAAATATTTGAACAATTTTTTGTCTATAATTAATTTTTATTACTCCTTAATAGTAATAATTGTATGTTAAACTGTTGCACAACTAAAAGATAAGTAATATCTCTAAAAGAAACCCCTATTTTCTTCCCACCAGTCCATCCATGAATCTTTGTATTTCTTTCTTAGTTCCTTTGATATTCCCCCAACATAGCTCCAATTTGGTCCTTCTAATGCTCTACGAATCATTACGATTTGTCCTGTATGTCCCATATAATGAAGAGAAATTCTTTGTATGTTTTGAAATAAATTTTCAGCTTCACTTTTATCAGAGACTATTGTATCAAATTTCTCTTCAGGAAATTCTTTAAGAATTTTAAAACACAATTCTGACAACTCTAAATAGAGTTCAATTAATTCTTTAAAAGAATAGGGAAAGCCAGCTTTAATCACTTCCTTATCTACTCCAAAATTGAAATATTTTCTTTGTTCTTTAGTTAATTTTCTATTATCAGTAAACAATGATTGAAGGAAATCCATATGGCTAACACAATGCCCAAAAATCCATGAAATAGGATTTAACTCAGGATGTATTGTTTTTGTGATATTCTCAGGATTTAAATCTTTAATAGCCATAAGTAAATTAATTTCAGCAATTTTCAAGAAATCAATAGCTAATTCTTTACTATTCATCAATTAGAACGAAATTATGGATACTTATAAAGAATTTTAGATAGACACATTTACTCTCTTATGATTTTTAATGCGGATTTTATATCTTCAGCAA
>JBHLQZ010000103.1:0-5974 GCA_048883065.1 Candidatus Thorarchaeota archaeon
TGAATATGTGGATTGATGTAAGCAAAAAAAATGTGGTTATTTCAGAAATTATTGGGGTAATAAGAGATGAGACCACTAATGCTATGGTTTTTAGAACTAAGCTTACGAGATTAGGACAGTTATTAGCTTATGAAGCAGCTAAGTTTTTAGATACTAAAAAAACAGAAGTTGAAACATCACTAGGTAGAGCAGAAGTCATTTCTATTGATGAAAATATGGTTGTAATATCTATTCTAAGAGCAGCTCTACCCATGTCAGAGGGAGTTTTGGAAATATACTCTGAAGCTTCAATTGGAGTAGTTTCAATGTCCAGAGGTAAGAGGCTACAAGAAGATGGAAAAGACTTCAGAATAGATTGTCCTTACATGCACATACCCTATTTAGAAAATAAATTTGCTATTATCGTAGATCCAATGTTAGCTAGTGGTTCTACAATGCTTTATTTACTTAAATCAATTGAAAATCAAAAACCAAAGAAGATAGTCATTCTATGTGCTATTGCATGTAAATATGGAATAGACAGAATATTGAAGGAGTATCCAGAGGTAACAATTATAGCTGGAGCTGTTGATCCTACACTTAACGAAAGAGGTTATATTGTCCCTGGTTTAGGAGATGCAGGTGATAGGGCATTCAATACATAATTTGATGGAACAAAAATCTAAACTGATAATTCTTAGCATTAAAATTTTTAAAGTCTCCAACGCTTAAATTTAAAAATTCTTATAAAGATTTCATGGTTGAGTTACGCGAAACAATGAAAGTTCCACTTCAGAAATATTGGGAAATACAAAAGAAGTATTTAGCACCTTTTAAAGTGCAATTGGTGCTGCTGACCACTCTATTAATCAGTGGGACTGCTCTACAAATTTTCACTCCTCTAATTATTGAGAGATACATAGATCTTGCGACTCAGGGAGTACTGTTGCAGAATTTGAACAGTTTCTTTCAGATTATTGGTTTACCTTTTACTAATGTAAGTACTATAGCATCAACACTTATTCTTCTTGCTTCACTTTATATTATCCTAATGTTCATTCAACAAATAGCATCTTTATTTTCGGTTTATTTTAGTCAGAACCTTTCTTGGTCCTCTACAAACTTGTTAAGATTCGATTTAACAAAACATTGTATTCATTTAGACATGACCTTTCATAACGAGTATAAACCAGGTGAGATGATTGAGAGAATTGATGGAGACGTAAATACTTTAGCTGCATTTCTATCTCAATTTGCTGTTCAACTTCTTAGTTCTTTGTTTCTGATATTTGGAGTACTCATCACACTATTCACTAAACATTGGATTCTTGGACTTGCATTCTCAATTTTCACAATCCTAGCCATAGTTGTTATGTATAAAATGAGAAATTTTTCTGTTAAATCTTGGGAAAAACAAAGGCAAACCAGTGCTGATTTGTTTGGAACCATTGAAGAAAGCTTAAGTGCAGTAGAAGACATTCGAGCAAATGGTTCAGTCAAAAATGCAATGCGTAAATTTTTTGATCACTCCAGAAGCAATTTCAAGGCTTTCCGTAGAGCTTTGATAAGAGATCAATTGTTTGTTATGACCATATGGGGAGTTATTGCAATCATTAATACGCTGGTTTTTGCACCTAGCATTCCTCTACTTAATAATGGTATCATAACTCTTGGTACAATTTTCCTAGTTCAGGTATTTGCTGGTATACTCCTGCGACCTATTTTTCAGATTACTAGACAAATGCAAAATCTTCAGCGTGCAGGAGCTTCAATTGATCGAATAAATAAGCTGTTTAGTACTAAAACAAAAATACTAGACACAGGATCACACAAATTTGCTCCAGGCCCATTAACTTTAGAATTTAATAACTTGAGTTTTGCTTATATTGAGAACGATTATGTATTAAAGAACATATCATTTAAGCTCAATCCTGGTAGGATATTAGGGGTTGTAGGACAAACTGGAAGTGGAAAAACAACTATTTCCAGACTATTATTTCGTTTATATGACACTATACCAGAAAAGGGTTTTATTAAGTTAAACAACATAAAAATTAATGATGTTTCTTTAGAAGATTTAAGAGATAAGATTTCTTATGTTACACAAAATGTGGAACTATTTCAAGCTTCAATTAGGGATAATGTTTCATTATTTGACAAGAGAATAAAAGATCAAAGAATTATTTCGATTCTTGATGATATAGGTCTTGGAGAATGGCTTAACAAAATGCCTGAAGGACTAGATACGATTATATCATCAAGTGAATATGGTATTTCAGCGGGTGAAGCACAGCTTTTAGCGTTAGCTCGTGTATTTATCAAAAGTCCAAATTTAGTTATTTTGGATGAAGCTTCATCTAGACTGGATCCTGTTACAGAGAATTTGCTTGAACAGGCAATAGATAAATTATTCATAAATAGAACAGGTATAATTATAGCACACAGATTAGCAACACTTGAAAAAGTGGATGATATTTTAATCATCGATAAAGGCAATATCGTAGAACATGGGGAGAGAGATGAGTTAGCTAACAATCCAAACTCACAGTTTTACCATTTGCTTCAAACAGGAGAAATAGTGGAGTTGTTGAAATGAAAGTTCTTAGATTATCTTTGAGATTATTACGTTTCAAACCAGGATTAGTTTTTACTGGTTTTCTATCTGATATTATCTTCTTTCTGCAACCTTTAGCTGCTAGTTACATTGCAAGAGAAATCTTCAACCAACTCGAAGGAGTAGGAGGGTGGAGTACTGGACTAAACATATGGATATTAGTACTCTTGATTCTACCATTAACTTTAAGTTTAAGACTCATAGGTGACTTCATTTTTGTTTTTACAATGTGGGTGTTCATTCTTTCAAGTCAGGTACTTCTTAGAAAAAACATGCTAGCAGGAATATTCAAAAAACCAGGAGCTGTTGCACTCCCAGATTCACCAGGGGAAGCTGTATCGAGATTTCGAGGAGATGTTGAGGAAGTAATGTGGTTCGTATATCATATTACTTCATTCTTCAGTCTAGGTATATTCACCGGTTTGTCTTTCTTCATAATGCAAGATATCAATTGGAAATTAACAGTATATGTAAGCATACCATTTGTTTTTATGATGGTTTTAGTTTTCTTTACAAGACCTGTATTTACTAAACTAAGGAAAAGACGTAGAAAAGCTGCTGGTGCCGTAACCCGAACTATAGGAGAGATTTTCAGATCTGTACAAGCGATTAAGGTAGCTACTTCTGAAGAATATGTATTAGATTATTTTAAGGAAATTAATGAAAAACGACGTGTGGCAGAAGTGAAAGATGAGTTTTTCCACCAGTTTATCCATGCGATTTATTATACTACTATTTATCTTTGTATAGGAATTATCCTTTTACTTGTTGGGAGTAATTTAAGAAATAATATCTTTACTGTGGGTGATTTAGCATTTTTTATAGGAATTCTAGCAGAAATGGGAGAATTCATCTGGGATATGGGGGATATGGTTCCAAGATAT
Organism: Candidatus Thorarchaeota archaeon; assembly: GCA_048883065.1. GTDB lineage: Archaea > Asgardarchaeota > Heimdallarchaeia > Heimdallarchaeales > Heimdallarchaeaceae > UBA460. Next base: position 3,478 of record JBHLQZ010000103.1, read on the forward strand.
GTTCGTACAAAAGTTTCTTTCGGAAGAATGTTCAATTTAATTAAGAGTGCTGATCTAGAGGTATCTGAATTTAATCTAGTGGAACACGGACCAATTTTTATCAAAGAATCTTTTTCACCCATTTTACCATTAACGATAAGTGAACCTGATAAATTAATAAGTTTCAAAGCAAAAAATGTATCTTATACTTACCCTAATTCAGATAAGGGGATTAAAAATGTTAATCTTACAGTTGAAAAAGGTTCTTTCACTGTAATAACTGGAAGAATAGGTTCTGGAAAAACAACTTTACTTAGAGTCTTGCTTGGATTATTACCTAAAGAAAAAGGAGATTTACTTTGGAATGATGAAATAGTTAAGAAACCTGAAGAGTTCTTTATTCCCCCAAGGACGGCATATACAGCTCAAATTCCCAGACTCTTCAGCGACACAATTAAAGAAAACATACTTCTTGGATTACCTGAAGAATCAGTTGATATTAAGGAATCACTTAAACTTGCAGTTGTTGATGAAGAAGTAAGTGGATTTACTGGTGGATTAGATACTCTAGTAGGTCCTAAAGGAGTTAAACTATCTGGTGGACAAAGACAACGTTTGGCTGCAGCAAGAATGTTTGCTCGAAATCCAGAAATTTTAGTTTTTGATGACTTATCCAGTGCCCTTGATGTTGAGACTGAACAATTATTATGGAAAAGGGTTTTTGAAAAAAAAGAATCAACATGCTTGGCAGTTTCACATCGTCCAATAGCTTTACGTCGAGCAGACACTGTTATAGTTATGAAAAACGGAGAAATAGAAGCTCAGGGAAAACTAGATGTATTGCTTGAAACTAACGAAGAGATGCGTAGACTCTGGGAAGAGAAAATCATGAAAGCAGATGCAACATCAGTTGTTTCACAAACAGATTAAAAAATAGGGATTTTTTTCTCTGTAAAATCTATAAACCATATTACTATTTAAGGTCACAACTTGTGATTTTTCTTTTTAAATATATGTACGCATTTTATCTTGAAATAAATTAGGTGATATACAATGACAAAAATCTTAGTAGAAGAAGATCAAGAAATGGAACTATCCAAGGTTGATGGTGATCTTGAGGTTTCAGATGGAGGTACAGTAGTAGTTTCTCCTGATGTTGAATATTTAGCTATTAGTGGGGACTTAATCAGTAAGGGAGATGTGGTGATTAAAGGTTCAATAGTAGCTAGTGGATTGAGACATAAAAATGGATATCTCGAAATTGAAGGGGATGTTCAAGTTAAAGAGATATCCGTCTCAAGTGGAAAGATGCGTAATGGTTCTAAATTAATAGTTTATGGTAATTTAGAAGGTATTGAAGCTGAAATCGATGGTAGTTTAGAAGTTGAACAAGATTTTATCTGTAAAGATGTGGACATTATGGGATCTTGCAAAGTTTATGGTGAATCAACTGTTGAAGAGTATGAAGTAAGTGGTTCAGCAAAACACGGTAAGAACCTAAAAGCTAAGGAGGTAGAAGTGAATGGTTCTTTAAAAGCGTCTCAAAGCGTTTTTGTGGAAGAAAATTTTGAAATATCTGGTTCTGCAAAAATTAGTGAGGATCTAAAAGCAGCTGATATTAATGTAGGAGGATCTTTTGTTTGTTCGACTCTAACTGCAAATAAAGTTGATGTTGGAGGTTCAGTAAAAATAACTAGAGGAGAAATTGCAGAAAAAATCGATGTAGGGGGATCTTTTAAATGTGAAGAATCTCTGAGAGTTCCTAGAGCATCATGTAATGGATCCTGCCGTTTTGGTGATAATTCACAAGTTAATGTGCTTAACATTAATGGATCAACAAAAGTTGGTTCAGATTTTGTTTTTCAAACTATTAAAGTAAATGGAGCATTCAATTTTGATATTAACGCAAGTGGTGATACCCTAACAATTAATGGTGCAACTCAAGGTGAGGGATTGTTAAAACTTAATGAAAAATTAAGTATAAATGGTGCACTGCAAGTTGATAAAGTTGAAGCTGACGACGTGGACATATCAGGTTCCTTTGATGGTGAGGAAATTAAAGCTAGATTTATACAAGTTTCAAGAAATTCACGTGTTAAAGGGACATTAATTGCAGAAAAAGTAATAGTTGAAGATGAAGCTCGAGTTGAAAACATAATCGCTGATGATGTTGAACTAGGAGAAAATGTGAGAGCATTGAAAGTTCAAGCTAAGAATCTGAATGCTGACCCTTCAGCGAAATACCGAACTGAATAAGAGATTACCTTTTGATAAAGTTTAGAGTCTCATGATTTTGAGACTCAAAACTTTTATTTTTCTGCTTTATACTTATAATTGTGGTTGTTCAAGATGCCTGTAATAAATAGAACAAGATATGACATTTATGCTGATATTCTATCTGTAATGGATTTTTATAGTGAAGCAGGAATTTCACAAATAGCAAGAAGAGCCAATTTACCTATTGATAGAGCAAAAGGATTGATACAATTTATGATAGCAAGAGGTTTACTTGTGAAGT
>JBHLQZ010000104.1:0-5964 GCA_048883065.1 Candidatus Thorarchaeota archaeon
CTCAATAGATAATGTAGAAAATGTAGTAGAAAATAGCGTCAAATTGTTGCTCTTTTCTTTGGAGAAAGCATTTGAAATTAGAGGAATACAAACTCCACATTTATCAGAGTTATTAGAGATTAAAGATAATACCACTAATTTCAGTAAAATGTTCAATGAACTGAAGAAATTACTCTAAAAACCGTAGAGGTCGTAAAATGTAAGTTTTGCATTTTATAATTTTTTGATTTTGTTTACTTTACTATTTTTTCAGCAAGATGTTTCCTCATTGCGGTAGCAATTCCTAGTCCCATTTCTCTCCTTGGGAACAAGTGAATATGCAAGTGAATAGCTCTTTGTCCTGCTTCATATCCATAATTCATTCCCCAGTTATAAGCAATAGGTTTAACTAACAAATGTGGATGTTTGAGCATTTGTTCTGCAAATTGGCTCGATTTAATCTCAGGAGGATTCTTGATAAGTTCTTTATAGAACTCTTTGAATGTCTCTGGTTTCTGTTCATAAATTGTTTGTATGACTTCAAAAGTTTGAGGAACTGCATGAATAAAATTTTCTAAGATTGAACCTGTGATTTCTTTCAAATCTGTTAAGTGTTGTTTAGTAATAATGAGAGCATGACCAGGGATAGAGGGTTTGTAATTTAAAACTGAAAAAACTTCTTTATTTTCCCAGATGACCTTCTTATTGTCTTTCTTATATGAATCACAGAAAATACATCCCTCTTGTGATGCAAACATAATAATGTGAATAACCTAAACTAATTAAAATTCTTTTCTTCTAGAAATCAAGTTATTAAATAGCCATAGAATGTAACTTTACATTTCTCTTTCCTTGTTTCTACTTTTGATCTTGTTTTTTATTTTCATTGATTTTATTTTTTAAATCTAGTAGTTTTTTGTATTGCCAGCTACTTTCCTTAAAATCAACTTTAGCAGCATAATTTGTAGCATGAATTGCATGATCAGCCACATGAGCAGTAGCAGCAACATGACCAGCAGCACGAGCGACTGCACAAGCAATATCGTCTTCTGATTCTCTAGCAGCAGCATGAGCCTCTAATGCTGCAGAACGTGCTTCACCTACTGACATAGTGCCATTCACCCATGCACGGGCTACTTCTATAGCTTTTCTTGGTCGGTTATCATTTGGATACTTCTCTTCAAAATTTGATAAAACATGTTCCACACATTCACTAGCCCAAATTGCAAGTTGCTTTTGATCCATCTTGTTTGCAATCTTTAGAATTTTCTTCTTAACTACATCTTCTTCTTTAGTATCAAAATTAATTCTATCCATTTTAACCAACTTAAGTATACAAAAGTTTTTTCTAATGTTAATAATTTCTACTGTTAGGAGATTATTTAATGTCTATTGAAAAAGTAAAAGACAATGTTTACGCTATAACTGATGGAAGTACTCGAGGTAATGTTGCTGCATATGTTTTGCCAACTCAAATCGTCTTTGTTGACTCTGGAATGCATATTCCAATAATGAAGAAATTTAGAGAATATATTGAACAAGAAACAGGAAAGAAGGGTTCTATACTTTTTATTACTCACGCACATGGAGATCATGTTTTTGGTAATCAAGTTTTTGAAGATTGTGAGATTATTACTTCTGAATTAACACATAACGCTATGATACACTCGAAAGAGAATAATTGGACACAAGAAAATTTGGAAGAGTGGAAGAAAAACACAGAAGATCCTTCTGCTTTAGAAGGTTTAAGAATTATTCTTCCTAATAAAACATTTGAAAATGAATATGAGTTAGTAGATGGTGACATAAAAGTCATAATCAAACGAACAGGAGGACATACAGAAGGTTCTAGTTATGTTTATTGTCCCCAATACAAAGTGCTGTTTGCAGGAGATAATTTATTCAATTATAGCTTTCCCTGGGGAGGACCTCCTTCTGCTGATCCAATTAAATGGATTGCAGCTCTAAAGGAATATCTTTCTCTTGAAGTTGAACATTTTATTCCTGGTCATGGTGCAATTTCTAATGAAAAACCTATTGTGGAATTTCTAGATTATCTTGAAAAAATCACTTTGCTTATGAAAGATTTAATTAGTTCAGGTAAAACTGAGGAAGAAATTCTTAATCAAGCAGATAAAATTGAATATTATCCTCCCCGAGAAGGAAGAGAACAATGGAAACTAGGAACATTGAAGAGATGGTATGAGGTTTTATCAAAATAACTATTTTTCTTAGTTAGCTATTTAAAGAGATTCTATAAAATCTTAAATAGACCCAGTATAGGTTGATTTTGTTGTGATACCAAATGTATGAGATTATGTTCGTACCCAAAATAAGTGAAATCAGTTTAAACGAGAAAGTAAAATTCACTTCACTCATTGATTACTTACAACATTCAGCTTACAAGCATGCAGACCTATTGGGAGTAGGTCATCAACAAATCTTTCATAAAAATCTCACTTGGCTACTTCTTAGACATACTGTAGAAATCATTCAATACCCTACATTAGAAGATGAGGTTAAAGTAATTACTTGGGTTGCTGAATCTGGAAGCTCAAGGTATACATTAAGAGAATTTGAGATTTATGATAGCCAGAGTAATCTCTTTTGTAAAGCTACAACTAGCTGGTTGCTTTTTAATTATAGAAAACGGCAGATTGTAGATTTCAAAAATTTTTGGCCTTATTTCAAAGCTGAAGAGAAGAGAGCAATTAATTATGACTTTCCTAAATTACCACTCCCTGAGAAAATTGATAATAGGAAGTTAATGAAAGTAAGGTTACACGATTTAGATATTAACCAACACGTAAATCACAGAGTAAATATTGAATGGATTATAGATAGTATGCCACAGAAAATTCAGAAGAAATATGAACTGAGTAAACTGGAAATTAGTTATAAAGATCAAGCATTCTATGAGGAAGAAGTTGTTGTGGGAACTGAAATCTTGAAGAACCAAGAAAATAAACAGATTAAAGCAATCCACCAAATAACTAAAGGAAAGAAGGAAAAACTTGTTTCTAAAGCTATAACCTATTGGAGATTACAAGAATAAATTCAAGACATAGAAAAAAAACTTTTCTAAATAAAAAATAGAACAAAAAAGAGTTTGGTTAAAAATCCTACTTATCCCACTGCCAAACTCCATCCATAAAAGTTTCAGGATCTTTTTTTCGTTTTCCTCTCAACCTGCATGCTTCTTGCATATTTGCAGTTGTTTGACCAACAGCTTCTTTATCTATTCCTTCTACAATAACATCGTCTTTATCAACTTTTACACTTGTTTCTGCACCAACTATTGGTACGACAATGCTCTTTCTTCCACCATAAAGATTCTTTATTGTTACTATCTTTTTGTTATTATCAGGTTCTACTGTTATTGGAAAGTGACTATAGATAATTTTTGATTTGTAAACATATCCTTCAGTAACTCCCCTTATCATGTTTTTTAAGTATCCTACAACAGCTAAAGCATTGGCTTTTCTTTTCTTGTTAATATAATAAGCTTTGACGCTTATTTTCTTCTTAGTTTTCCTAAGTTCTACATCAAAGTTCTCAAAATTCTTTGTTAAGGTTCCTTTTGTTCCTTCCATTGTTACTACGTTATCTTTGATTGTTATTGTCAAATCTTCAGGGAACTCAACTTCTCTTTCTAGATATAACTGCTTCATCCTATTCACCTTAGTAGATGTATGCTAACAATCGCCCACCAATACCTTTTTCTTTAGCATCTTCGTGAGTCATAACTCCTTCTGGAGTAGTAACAACAAGCATTCCAAAACCTCTAGCAGGAAGATATTTTCTTTCTTCATCTTCAAACATATCTTTTTGAACTGGAAAACGAGGTTTAATCACTCCACATTTGTTAATTCTTCCTAGGAGTTGGATTTCGAACATTCCACCTCTATGATTTTCAATGTATTCTAATTCTCCTAAGTAACCAGCTCTTTGCACAGTCCTTAAAACGTTTGCAATAATCTTACTAGCTGGTTTAACGGTGACTGTCTTTTTTCCTGTTTTTTCAGCATTTAAGATTGCAGTCAAAGCATCTGATAATGGATCCATTTGCATCTTATTACCTCCTTAACCTCCTCTACTTCCGGTTTTCTTGAAACCAATTTTCTCATATACTTCTCTGATGCAGCGCCTACATATGTATAAACCGCTTCTTCGAATTACTGATTGATGTGTTCCACAACGGCGACATTTCCTTGATCCTTTTCCATATTTTATTTCTCGTTTCTTTTGCATTTACGTCACCTACTCTATTGTCACTCCAAACTCTGTTCTAACATATTCCATTGCTTCTGATGGAGTTAACAGATGTTTTTTTGATATTTTCTTCCTTTTCCTCTGTCTATATTTAAGTCTATATCCTGGTCTTTCTAATTTAACTACTACATTGAAACCAATTGTTCCTAACACTGGATCAAAAGGAGCTTCTTCTATATCAACATGTTCTCGTATTCCAAAAGCAAAGTTGCCTTGTTGATCAAATGATTCAGCTTTAACAATGTAATCATATGCGTATAGAAACCTTTTCAACATAACCTTTGCTTCTTCACCCCTAATTGTTACTACAGCAGCAATGGGTTCTCCTTTACGAATCCCAAAACCTCTAACACTTTCTTTAGCAACTCTTTCTACTGGTTCACGATTTGTGATCTGTCTTAAGATTTCTTTTGCTCTTTCATATCTTGGACCTGATTCTCCAACACTTGCGTTAATGATCAAAGCAGTTAATTTTGGTTTTCTCATGGGATTCTTTTCCCATTCCTCTGCAAATTCAGATTTCAGTGGTTCTTGTTCTATTGCTTCGTTGCTCATTGCTTCATCACCTTCTTTTTATCTTCAATAGTAATACTTGGTGACTCATTTCCAACGACAAAAATATACTTGAATAGTGTTACTAATTCAGTTCCATCAGGAGTTCTTAATGTAACGTTCTTAGTGTTCTTAGTTCCATGAGTACTTATTTCTTCTATTGATCCGTGCTTACCCATCCATCTTCCACTAGTAACAAAACCATAGTTACCTAGCTTAAGTTCATACCTTTCCAATATTTTTTGATCAGGAAGCGATATCTTTATTGTATCATAGGCTGAATAACGAGTAGCAGAGCTTTCTTCTTTACTCAACACAATATTTCTTCCATCATGTAGGTTTAATTGAGTTAAACCACCTTTTATTGTTGTTTTATTCTTGATTTGGCAAAGCTTGACATTAGTTTCTTTCTCAGAAATAGGAACAGTACGAAGACCTTTTTTCTCGAAATAGATTAACCTGTAATATTCTTTTATTTTTGGAAAGGATATTACATCCATAAAACCAGTTGGATGTTTTCTATTTGTTTTTACTCTACCATCAACTTCAACATTTCTTTCAAAAAGAATACGTTTCACTTCGCTCATATTTCTAGCAAAATTAAACATATCTCTAAGAAGGATAGCTATTGGAATACAATCATTAGCTGCATGAGGACCTGGAGATGGTCTTACTGCATACTTGAATGTTTTTTTATGGACAGGAACATGTTTAGAAACAACGTATCTCTTAAGATGTCTTTTTCCTCCACCCTTTGTCATTGTTTTTCATCCTCCTTTTTTGAGCTAATATTAGATTTCAGAAAATCCTTAGCACTGTTAATTACTTTCTCAGCAGTGGCTTGACCAATACCAGGAGTCTGTGATAATTCTTCTGGTGTAGCTTTGGCAATTTTCTCTACTGTATCAAATCCATGATCTTTTAGAACCATAGCGGTTTTGGGACCAATGCCCTCAATGAGAGATAAATCGACTTCTTCAATGATTTCTTTGGGAGGTTCAGCATCCATTGCTTCTTCAATGATTTCTTTGGGAGGTTCGGCATCCATTGCTTCTTCAAATTCTTCAAACTCCTCAAATTCATCAAGTAACTCTTCCTCTTCTTCTAGAGCTTCATAATCTTCTAAATCTTCACCAAACTCTTCATCAAATATTCCCTCTG
>JBHLQZ010000105.1:0-5941 GCA_048883065.1 Candidatus Thorarchaeota archaeon
ACGCATTAAAAAATTCACCCAAACCTACCCTTTGCGAGGATTTGATGCAATCCATGGTGATTCATATGGTACCCCTAGCCAGCTTTCTGCTTCATTTATGATATCTTTCATTACTCTCACTACTTGAATTGGATGTTTTCCTGTCGCAGTTTCTGAAGATAACATCAAAGCATTAGCACCATCAAAAACAGCATGAGCAACATCACTAGCTTCTGCTCTTGTTGGTAATGATTCCTTAGTCATAGATTCAAGCATCTGAGTAGCTACTATCACAGGTTTTGCATACGACATTCCTAGATTAATCAAGTTTTTCTGAACAACAGGTACTTTAGCAGGCCCAACTTCGATAGCTAAATCTCCTCGAGCCACCATTAATCCATTGCTATATTTTATGATCTCTTTAATATTTTTCAGTGCATCTTGATGTTCAATTTTTGCAATAAGAGGTATGGATTTCTTTAATGATGTTTCAACAACTTCGTTCACCTTCTTTAAGTCATCAACGCATCGTACAAAAGAAACAAAAAGAAAATCAGTTTCTAAATTACAAGCTTTTTCTATGTCCATGAGATCTTTTTCAGTAGGTACATGAATTGATAAATCAGCATCAGGGACATTAATTCCTTTATGAGAAGAGATTTCACCATCATCAATAACTACACAATTGATTAGATTATCTTCTATTGATTCGACTTTTAGTTTTATAAAACCATCATTCATGAAAATGAATGAACCTTTCTTTACCTCTTCTGTAAGTGAGGGATAATTCACTGGAAGAAGTGTTTTTGTACCTATAATTTTATCTGTAGTTAATTGGATTTTATCATTTTCAAAAAGTTCAAACTTTTCCTCTAATTTTCCAAGACGTATTTTAGGACCACTTATATCAATAGCTATTGCTAAAGAATCACTTAATTCTCTTAATTTATTAAAAATTATTTCATGAGTATGATGATCACCGTGCGAGAAATTCAGTCTAGCAATATCCATCCCTTCAGAGATTAATTGCTGAAGTATGTCTTCTGAACTAGAAGAGGGACCTATTGTACAAACTATTTTTGTCAATCTCAAATCTATCAAAATGAAGTTCTCAACTAACAATAAAATTCTTCCGCAAAAAGATAGAAAGCATTAAAAACAAGCGAGTGTTATATGTTTTTGTTATGGACTCCAATTCCTCAAAACCTGTTTCTGTTAAAGCAAATTATGTTGTTCCAGATGAGGTCGAACTGCCCAATTTTGATTTTGAAAACCTCATAATAGAGCACTATAGGAAATACCCTAGAACAGCTGCTCTTGTGGAGAATCCAACATATGTGAAAGCAATAATGCAACCTTTTAGAAGGTTTTACTTGGTACCTTTAGCTCTGTTCAAATTAAAACTAAATACTATCCTTTCGTTAAGATGGAAGGAATATCTTAAGTTGTGGATTTATGTTGTTATTATGTTTATACCAACATTATTATTTACAATTATACCTTTAGAAAAAGCTTTTGAATCTCCAGGGAGATGGATTGCTGATATACTTTTTAATGTAGGAATACCTATACTTATAGCTGTTCTACTGTCATTGTTTTATTTAAAATACACACATGATGGATTTTTGGGATTAACTTTGGCAAAAAGAATAGAATGGTTAGAGAAACCTATCAGAGAATATTATACAAAATATTATGATAGAAAATTACCAAAGAATCCTTTAATTATAATAGCATCTCTTGCAACAGGAATTGGAATACAAATTCCATTAATACAATTTTCATATGAATATGGATATAATGCAGCTGCAGCGTTTGGAATCATTGCTTGTATCTTTAATCCTGTACTATTCTATATTTTCTTCGTAGCTACATATTATATGATTGTCAATACAAGATTATATTCAAAAGTTCTCAAACCTATTAAGGATAGAATTAAGATATATATGAAAGAATATGGAACTCTTTTGAACAGAGAAAATTATGACATTATTTGGTCTTTAGGAGACAAATGGAGTAAAGGTCGTTCAATTCGTCAGTTAGAAAATATTCCAACAGCAGGTATTCTTTCTACTTTGATAATAATTATTGCTATGGGGATGGGAAATGCAAATGAACTAATTTATGCATTAGCTGGTGAAATGCCTTCAGTTAATGTTGATTTCCTTTTCATACATCCCCCTCAACCTGTAACTGTTATAGTAGTTACAATATCAGCTGTTGTAGCTGCATTAATGGTTCTAATCGTTTTATTACCTCTTATTATATTTCATTCAAGAATGAAGAAATTCAAAATCAAAGCGTTAATGGAACTTGATAACTATATTTTTGCAAATGTTGTTGAGTTTGAAATAAGGTATGCCGAAGTAGCTAAGCAAGAAAATGTTACAATGTTTCAACTACGAGAATATATTGCTTCAATGAGAACATTTCCAATCTCAACCTCAAAGTTATTCAGAACGATAGTAGCAGTAATAATCTGGATATTGAACATGATTAAAATTATCAAGTCAGTAGGAGGAGGAGGTGTATCATAGATGTCCTGGCTAAAACGTAAACTTTTCAGAAAAAAAATATCGGTTGCTATAATAGGAGTAGGAAATGCTGGATGCAGGATTGGTAATCAAATTATACATCACCTTAGGGAGAGTAAAATCACTGTCAAATCATTAGCTATAAATCATGAAGATAATTTTCATCCTAAAATTAATAATTACTCTGATGAATTTTGGTTTGGTTCAAAGAAGAATATCTCTTCAAACTATGAATTAGAAGTTGCAATGAACGATTTGAAGAAGAAAGAAATAGATTTACGAGACAAACTTGAGAAAGTTGTTTTTTACAAGCGAGATGACAGAAGAAGTGATGATGACTTAGCTTTGCATCTTATTGTTGGAAGCGGAGGAGGTACTGGTAGTGCAGGATCTATGATTGCTAGTAATCTAATTACAGATATAGTGGGTGATCCACCTACTGTAATCTTTGTGGTTCCTGAAAAAGATGAACCATCACTAGTTCAATATAACGCTGCAAAAGCTCTCTTCCACTTGGGATTCGACTTAAAAGGTCCTTATTGTCCTGTAATCCTCTTTGATAATGAGAAACTATTGAATTTTTATTCAGATGAAAAGATTGAACTAGCTCTTGAAAAGAGTAATGAAATACTAGCAGAAACTTTGACAACTACAATTCTTGCTGCTTTACAAGAAAGCACTCATGAAGAGTATAATGCTGATCTCAAAGATTTCTTTAGCTCTTTCACAAAAGAAGCCAGGGGATTAGGAGTGATTGTTTCTCTTGATAAAGAATTTGAGACCTTAGAAAAAGCTCAAAATATCAGATTCTCTGATTTATTCTTTGGAGAATTAGATGAAAATTCAAGTTTGACAGCTGATGTAACTAGAGCAAAACTTGGTTATCTAACAATTTCAACACCAACGACTTATCAGTCTACATTCGAAACAAGAAAAATTGTAAAGAAATTTGAAAGAGGAGATATCAAGGCAGCACTCAATTCGATTGATGAACCTTTTCTAACAATTAGAGGAATCTTAACTGGCATTCATCCAGATTATGTTGACAGATTCTGGGAAATTCTGGAAAAGGGAAGAGACAGCAGAAAAAACATTTTAGAAATTGAATCAAAAATAAGAGAATCTCATATAAAGTTAACATAGACGTAAAAGAAATCTCTTATAAACAACTTTGATGATAGAAAATTGAATATAATGAGTGATAAGAGTACTTGTCCTAGTTGCAATAGAGAGATTAAATCTACTTCAAAATTTTGTAAATTCTGTGGGATAACACTGAAATCTTGCCCTTCATGTAATGAAATTAACAAAGCAGAAGATGTTTTTTGTGCTTCATGTGGTGAAGATATAAGTAAAGTGGATGTACCCAAATCTCTTAGAGATGAGAGTCAAGATGTAGCTTATGCAACAGTAATTGAAGAAATAGAAGAAGAAAGAAAACCAAAATTAGTTATTTGGCCACCACAATATGCTGAGACTAGACCTTATATACAACCAAAACCTACTCCTCAATTGTTTGAAGATGGAACCAAATATGAACCTACAACTGTTCAATATCAGTATAGTAGAGTCCGAGCAATTGGATTTTTAGGAGGACCACTACCGACTTCAAATGTTCTTAGTGTAACAGTGGAAGTTTTTGGTCTAGCATTAGCTCTAATTGCTGCTGGAATTGTCATTGCAAGTATTGGACTAGCATTTTTTGAATATCTCATCTTTCCAATAATAACAGGAATATTAGGTGGAGCTATACTCTTATCTGCACCTTTTTTTGGTATCTATTATGTTAGTTCGAAATGGTTATACAAAGCATTTCAAATTAAAAGACCAGTAAAAAATAGTACAATCATCCTGAATTATTCGTTAGGAACAGTTTTGTTCTCAATAATTGGATTGATTTTTATTGTTCCAATTGTTTTAGGAGGAGCATTAGGTATTACTCTTGCTGTTTTAGGAGGAATTGTTTATCTTATGGGCTTGATAGTAGTTCCATTAAAAGCTTATCTTGCTGATTTGGTTTATGTAAAAGCAGCAATGAAACTTAGGGATAAAGAAGAGGAAGATAAAGTTCAAGAAAAAACAGAAATTGAGGAAACAGAGAAAAAAAAAGAAGCTAAAACCTCTAAAAAGAAGAAAAAATAAGATATCAAATAGATTATGAAGATATTTGTCAATTAGTCAATTTGAATGGACTGGAAATCACTCTGAATTAATACTTATGACTAAATATTACTGGGGCTTTTATAGAATAATAACACCATATGAATGATGACTCTGGTTCCAAGAGTAGAATGCATAGAAGTTCCCTATCATCCTGCTTTGAGCAAGCTTTGTCATCGAGTAAAGAATCTCTATAATCGAGCAAATTTCCTAATTAAAACCAATTTCAAAAAGCAAGGTCGGTTGTTGTATTATTATGACCTTAATACTTTACTCAATGTAGAGAAATGCTACAAAGTGCTTCCAGCTCAAACAGCACAAAATACTCTTAAACTCATTTCAAGAAACTGGAAAGCATACTTCAAAGCTATAAAAGAGTGGAAGAAAAATCCTGAATCGTTTTTCGCTATGCCACAACCTCCTGGGTATAAAGCCAGAAATGGAGAAGTTATTGCGATCTTCACCAATCAACAAGCTAGATTAAGGAATGGATGGCTAGTACTTCCCAAGAAAGCTGGATATTATTATAAGACCAGATTAACTGATAACGCTAATCTAAGAGAGGTAAGAATTATTCCTAGAAGGATAGGGTATACTATAGAACTGGTTTATCTTAAGACAATACCAAAATTAAGGAAGAAAATGACAAGGAAAGGAGCTATAGATTTAGGGATGTACAATCTCGTGACCTTTGTGGATAACCTAGGAGGAAGACCAATTGTTATCAAGGATCATGGGAAAGGGATAAAATCCATAACGCAATATTATTTGAAAAAACAAACACTATTACGAGAACAATATGTGCAGCAGCAGAGACAACAATTGAAAGCTAAAAATAAACTCCGCTATGGAATTTCCTTCTATAGTTTGAGAGAAAAATGGCGTAAAAAACTCAAGGATACTATACACAAACTCACTCATTATCTAGTAGAATTATGGGTAGAACGAGGAATCCATGAGGTTATTATTGGTTACAACGAGAAATGGAAACAAAGAGTACATTTCTGGAAGAAAACTACACAGATGTTCGTAACAATTCCCTACATGAGGATCATTAACATTCTCAAGTACAAAGGAGCAGAACGAGGAATTAAAGTTGAGATTATTCCAGAGGAATATACCTCTAAATGCAGTTTCCTCGATAATGAGTTTCCCCAATTTCATCCAAAATATGCTGGAAAACGTGTTACTCGAGGATTATTCAGAACAGCTCAGGGTTACTTGATCAACGCTGATGTCAATGCTGCATATAACATATTAAACAAAAG
>JBHLQZ010000106.1:0-5906 GCA_048883065.1 Candidatus Thorarchaeota archaeon
CAGTCGTTGGAATTCCGCTCTTAATACTCCTTCCTGCTCTTCTAATAGCTTCTTCTTTTCTTCTTCAAACTTCTTTTTTTGTTCTTCTAGAGCTTGTTCTAATCGGTTGTTATATTCTTCTCCTAAAAGTTCAATCTCCTTTTTATGATCTTCATCAATCTTTGTTAGAAGCTCCTTTTGATCTTCATTAAATTCTTCTCTTAATACAATCTTTTCATCTTCAAAGGATTTCCTGAGATTCTCTTTTATTTCTTCAACTTGCTCGTTCCATTCGATTTTTGCTTCTTCAATTTTTGCATCAAGTTCTCTTTTTCGAGCTTCCAAAATGGGTTCGAGAAATTCTTCACTAGTTATTTTTTCTACCATTTCGTGAATATTTTTTATACTTCTAATGTTTGCATGTATAGTTTCAAATTCTTCACTTTCAACTAATTTCTCTGAATCTTTTATAATGCTTGATACAAGGTCAAAAATCATCTTCCTTCCTTCATCTGGGATTACATCTGTTTCTACCATTTGTTTTTGATATTCGGAATTCTTTTCTGCTAATGATGCTAATTCAACTTCTAGTTCTCTAGACATACTTCTAGCTCTAAATACAAGATCGTATGGACCTATCATCATGGTCTGTTTTGTTTGAAGTTGATCATAGAAAGTGACATTTGCACTGAGTTCAAGTTCAATATCTCCTGTTGATGACATACATCTTATAACTAATTTATGCTCAGATGTTTGTTGAGCTTGTAATTGATCTATGGTAAATTCTCTACTACCTTCAAGAACTTCCATGTTTTCAGGAACATTCAACCTAAAAGAGAGGTTGAAAGCGTCACCTTGACCTTCATTTTCAACAAAAATAATCAAATCAGTCGCTTCATTGAGAACTAAATCTCTGGATATCTTAAACTCTGGTACAATTTTAGGAAGTTTAATTTTAGAACGAAACATCCTAACTACTGTATCCATTGCATTATCTATTGCAGGGAAGAACAAATCTCCAACAATTTGTCCTAATCCTGGCTTTAAATGGCTGCCAACTAACTGTTGTGCATTAAGAAGAGATGTAGTATCCAAATCTTTGACTGCTTTAATTGCATGTCCTGCTGCATAAAGTATTTGTTGAGCCCTTGTAAAACCAGGATCATCTTTTATTTGATCAATATATTGACCATAAAGTTGTTCTGCTGTTCCAAAATCTTCAATTGAAAATAGGAAAAAACAAGCTGTTGATACAAGTATGATTCCTCTATCATACTCGTTCCACATCAGATATTCTTGCGCCGCATTAAGTAGATCATCAACTACTGCCTGAGTTGCAGCTTTCCAATCCTCATCAGCTCCAAGTTTTCGAAAAATTTGTACCACATAAAAAAGATTTTGGGCACTCATACGAAATTGTTTCTTCTCTTTGTTTTCTTCTGAAGCTCGAATAAAATTCTTAATTGCTTCATGATACAAATCTTCTGCTTGAGCCATTCCTCTTGTAGCTTCTTGGTTTTTTGCTGCTTCTAGATACTTTCTAGCTGAGTCTGCAAAATTTTCACTTTTAAACAAATCTCTGGCTTCTGACATGAG
Organism: Candidatus Thorarchaeota archaeon; assembly: GCA_048883065.1. Taxonomy (GTDB): domain Archaea; phylum Asgardarchaeota; class Heimdallarchaeia; order Heimdallarchaeales; family Heimdallarchaeaceae; genus UBA460. The sequence goes on from JBHLQZ010000106.1 coordinate 1,576, forward strand.
TTTAGCTAAGTTCTCGTCATAAGACTTTTCCATACCTCTAAAACCACTATTACAATATATAAACTTATTTAAGGCTGAAATTGACCGCTCCTAAACAGCTTACAAAATGCACTAAAGACTAGAAAAAAATTGACAAAATTATAGTATAAAAATTAAATGGTGGACCGAGCGAGATTCGAACTCGCGGCCTCTTCCATGCCAAGGAAGCGATCTTCCAGGCTGATCTATCGGCCCAACAAAAATTAACCACAATAAGATTAATGCCTATGCCATGCATAGTTTCTTATTTTTGCAGTTTTTCCAAAACCACAAGACGCACATACTTTGTGACGTCTGTGAAAAGAACGGTTCCCACATCTTCTACAAATAATATGTGGTGCTTTTTTGTTACGTTTTCCAAATGATGGTGTTCCTTTTGTCATAGTTATCACTTCTTATTTCTCTTGAGGGGGGGGACTAATCATTATAACATTATCTCCACGAACAATTATGTCTCCCAGTTTATTGCTTCCTTCTTCACCTATCTCTTCTGCATCTTCCAATGTGAGATTTAGATGGATATCGTAGTTTTTGAGAATTCCTCTCATTCTTCTTTTTCCTCTTAATCGAATTAATACTCTTTTTTCGCGAGCTTGGTTAAGTATGTCCATTGGTTTATTTGATGACATCATTATAACTCCAGTTCTTACGTTTTCTGAACTTGGAGTTTTATTATAAACATTTTGATTAAAAAGAATTCAAGCAAAATTCTTGCAAAGTAAAACCTTTAGTTAAAAATCGTTACCTTTAAGTAGCGTTTCTTTTGTTTCTGATTTGAAAAACATATATATGAGGAATAACCCATGAGTGCGGAAATAGTTACTGTAGATTTACTTGTAGATGGTGGAAACGCATCATCAAGTGGTGCAATGGGTCCAGCTCTAGGACCACTTGGAGTGAATATTAAAGAAATAGTTGATGAGATAAATAAGAAAACAAGTGCTTATCAAGGCATGAAGGTTCCTGTTAAAGTTACAGTTAATAAAGCAACTCGAACTTTCGAGCTTGAAATTGGTATTCCCCCCGCGTCTGCGTTGGTTCTTAAGGCTGCAGGAATTTCAAAAGGTTCTGGCACTCCAAATACTGAAATCGTTGGTAATATTAATTTCCAACAATTGATTGAAATTACTAAATCTAAAATGCCTGATTTAGCTGCTTCGAGGTTGAAATCAGGATGTAAAGAAATACTTGGAACAATGGTCACAATGGGTGTAACTTGTGAAGAAAAAGATCCAAGAGATGTGCAAAAAGAAGTAGATGAAGGTAAATATGATGACCTTCTAGCTAAAGAAGACGTTTAATTCAAACAATGTTAATCACCAGAATAAATAAAAAGAACATAGCAATTTAATTTTAGAGGAAAAATAAATGAGTAAAATCGTTGTAAAGACTAGAAATTTCTTTCTAAGCAGTAAGCGCTTACTAAGACACACAAAATTACCTACACGAAGAGAACTTTCTATTACTACTAAAATGAGTGCAATAGGTGTAGTTGTTATCGGTGTTATAGGATATGTTCTAAGTCTTTTATTTAATGCAATCATAGGTGCAATCCAGCAAGGCTCATAAAGTGATATAAATGGCAATTTATGCTCTCAGAACTACAATAGGTCAGGAACATACTCTTAGTGAACAACTTGCACGAAGAGCAGAAAATAGACCTCAACTTCAAATTTTTTCAGTTTTAGTTCCTGGTGGTTTGAAAGGGTATATTTTCGTAGAAGCACAATCAATTGATGATGTTGAACTCTTAGTTGAAGGAATGAGGCATGTAAGAAAACGACCTAGAGCATCTAGAGCAGAAGAGATCCCAATAAGCGAATTAGATCACTTTCTAATTCCACGGCCAGTTATTGAAGGTGTAGATATTAATGATATAGTTGAGGTAGTTAATGGTCCTTTCAAAGGTTCAAGAGCAAGAATACTAGATATAAATGTTGGTAAGGAGGAAGTAACAGTTGAATTGCTTGCTATGGATCTTCAAATACCAGTAACAATTTCTGGTGAATCGATTCGAGTAGTTGAAAAAGCAGCAGAAAAAGAAAAAGAAGACGAATACCTACTATAGTTTCATTTCTTAAATTCTTTAAATTCATCGAGTGTTTTCTTCTTTTTATTTATTTCAATTGGTTTTGTAAAAGCTTCTAATTTTTGTGCTTTTATTTTCAATTTTTTTTCAATAATTTCTGCAAATCTTGCATCATAAGCGTAAAGAGTATAAACCTTTTTTGGATTTACTTTTTTAATAAATTCTAATAATTCAATGCAATTTGAATGCATAGAAAAAGGAAATGCTTGCTTAAAGTTGGAATACAAGAATCGTATAGCTTGTCCTGTAATAATGGCTCTGGAAGTTTTCTTTTTACTAAGAAAGAGTGGTAATTCTTTAGTTGCTCGAGGTAAAAGAATAACACCATTCTCGGTTTTAAAATCAGTATCGTTTAATGAATCAAAACTATTCCATCTTAATTTTATGCCTTCTTTTTCATATACTCTATTTATTTCACTAGTTCTTAAATCACAATAAACATCTACAGATAACATTTCATTTAGATATGCGATAATTTCTTGAGCTGGTCCTAAATGCCCTATGTTTATTACTGGAATATGCTTTTTTTGAAGACTTTCAGCTATCCACTTCAAGATAGAGGATTTGATTTTTTCTCTAGAATCGAAAACAAATTCATCTAATCCATAAGTTGATTCAATAAGTAGAATATCTGTTTGCTCCTCGGGGATAGCTGCTTTTGGTACTGTTAACATTTCATCTGTACTTATGTCTCCTGTATATAGAATATTCAAATCATCAAAATAGAACATTATCTGAGCAGCACCAAGTAAGTGTCCTGCTGGTAGAAATTCAACGTCAATACTTTCTATGTTAATCTTCTTGTTATATTCTGCGAATAGTGTATTTTTCACTTTCCTTGATGTAAGTTTCTCATACAAGTGACTTGCAACTTTTGTAGAATAAACCTTAATACTAGCGTTTGGAAAAGCTATGGAATGATCAGTATGAGCATGAGTAATAAAAGCAGCATTACAATCTTGAGCAGCTTTTGTTGTCGTTGGGTCAGCTATAAACCTTACATCATTCGTAGTATTATAAAATTTAATACCTTTATCATATTTGAGAACTGTAGGCATTTAACTAAACCCTTTATAGCTTAATTATGTTTTCATTCTAAAACCCAACATATTAAGTTTTTTTAATACTCTGGTAGATTATTTATGTATTTTCCAATTTCTTGATTACAGTATCAGTTAAAGTTCTAAATTTCATTCCGTGAATCATTGATCCTTCAAATTTCAATTCCTTAGCCATATAAGCTGAAGCAGCGTTTATTGTTCCCATAAAAATACCACTTGCAATAGACTCATCCATACAGATTGTAACATTTGCTTTCTCTACCTTGCTTTCTCCAGCAGAGAATTGACCGTTCTCAATTTTTATGTAATAATTCCTATCCTCACCTATTTTTATCTGAAACAATAATTGTGTTTTCTTATTTTTTTTTCGTATTTTTTCATCTTCATTGCATATTTGAACCATCATTTGGAGATAATCGGGGATGTCATTATTAGTGAATGTACGTCTTTTCATTTTCATTTTGATTAGTGATTTCAAATCACCTTCTTCTAATTCTAAGATATCAGCATATAATAAATCAGCTTCAGGTGTTTCTATAATCAATCCTAATTCATATCCTTCACTAATTGAGTCCACAATTTTTCTTGCGTGTGTTTCTTTACAATCTCCTATTTTGAAAACTTTCTCAACGTTCTCTTTTGCTATATTTTCTATGTCAATTGAAGGTTCAACTGAAGTTGTAATAACATCATCAAAATTTATGCTTATTCTTTTATTATTCTGAAGCGCAATTAGCTCATTTTCGTTAATCTCTTTGATTTCTGTTTCCAGTTTTATTTCTATTTTATCGTCTTCTTCGATTGTTTGTAGTACTTCTCTAGCTACAAGTGAATAAAGATCAGTTCCCAATCTTTTCTTTTCACTAATTATTATAACCTCTTTATTTGCAAATGAAAGATATTCAGCAATTTCAATACCTATCATATCTCCTCCTAATACGGCTATTTTTTGCCCTTTTGGGATTCTACCCTTCAAAACATCAATAAAATTATGATATTTTATTTTTTCAATTCCTTTTATTTCAGGTTTTTTTGGTTTGATTCCTGTTGCTAGAACAATTAAATTAGGATTAAAATCTTCAATAGCTTCTTTAGAAAGAGGAGTATTTAATTCAACTTTTATATCTAATTTTTCTATAACA
>JBHLQZ010000107.1:0-5889 GCA_048883065.1 Candidatus Thorarchaeota archaeon
AGGTTATATAAAATGCCAGTAGAATTTGATAAGTATAATGGAAACCCAGTTATTATTCTAAAGAGAGATGAAAATGATGCTTACCCTTTTAGATTTGGCGTAAGAAAAGCACAGATAATCCTTGATCACATTGAAGAAATTAAGAAATTTGTAAAAGAAAATTCAAAGTAAAAGTTAAAAAATATTTACCATAAAAATAAGCATTTAATACTTTTATAATTAAATTATAATTTCCACTTGGTAAATGTATATAAATATAAAGAATATTATAACTTGAAAAATAGGAGGAAGAGAAAATACGATCTAGAAAATCATCCTTAAAATCACTTGCAGAAAAACAAATTGATAGGTTAGAAGATTATGCTTTGTATAGTAATGTTTTTAGAAAATTTAGTAGGATTATATATAACTCTGCTCCATATAGTCACATCTCGAAAAAATTTGATGAATTTCGCGATATGAAGCTTATTGAACAAATAAAACAAAATAATGTACCAGAACATGTTGCAATAATAATGGATGGAAACAGACGTTTTGCTAGAGAACTTGGACTACCTCCAAACACTGGTCATTTATTTGGGAGAGATAAACTTGAAGAAGTTTTAGAATGGTGTTTTGAGCTAGGAATAAAAAATTTAACTGTTTATGCCTTTTCAACAGAAAATTTTGAAAGAGATAGTAATGAAGTTAGAGAGCTTATGAATTTATGTAAAAAAGAATTGGAAGTAGCCTCTAAGGATTCACGTATACATAAAAATGAAGTAAAAATTAGAGTAATTGGACATTTAGAATCATTACCTAAAGATATTAAACAATCGGCACAAGAAATTATTAATGAAACAAAAGATTATGAAAATTATTCTTTTAATATAGCATTAGCATATGGCGGAAGAGAAGAGATAATTCAAGCAATACAAAAAATCGCTGGGGATGTCAAAAATAATAAATTAAAAATAGAAGATATAAAAGAATCAATCGTATCAAAATATCTTTATACTAATGGAATACCTGATCCAGATCTAATACTTAGAACCTCAGGTGAAGAAAGAATATCCAACTTTCTTTTATGGCAACTTGCATACTCAGAGTTGTATTTTTCTGATGTTTATTGGCCAGCCTTTCAAAAAAGAGATTTTCTAAGAGCTATAAAGACTTGCCAGCAAAGAAAAAGAAGATTTGGAAAATAAGTTAATTATAATTTTCAGGTAGATCTTCAATTTCTTCTCCTTTTTCTATTTCGTCTGCAATTTTTGCTAATTTTGCAAATTGACAATGGAAAAAGTATAAAATAACACCCATAGCTAATAATATGATAGAAAATGCAAGTATTAAATTTGGATACGTAGTTTCAGAATTTGAAATTTTAGTTTGTGAGAAATAATAAATCTGTTGAAGAATTCCTGAATTTCCTTCTCCTAATAAAAAAGAACTTCCTATTAAAAACATAGAAACAATTAAAAGTAATATCCCCAATAAAAAAGAAAGTTTATAGAAAATTCCAGTTTTGAAATCACTCTGAACTGAAAAGTATCTTTTTTTAAACATATTTATCTATTAATCCAAAGTTATTATTAAGATGAATTACTAGAAGTACTAAGCGCATTCTGAACTTTACTTTGTAGTTCATTTAATTTTTCCTTAGTTCTACCTTCTTGTTGTTCAAGAGTGTTTTTTCTTAGCTCTAAAGATTCTTTGTTTGATTTTAACTCTTTTGTAACTTCGCTTTTACCTTTTGTTTTTATCAGTAATGCTCCAACACTTTTATAAACCGGAGTTTCTGCATCAGTTTTAGTCAACTCTTCTAATGCTTCTTCAGTTTCTTTCAGTCTTATTTCAACTTGTTGACGTTGTTGAATTATCATTTGAAGCTGTAATCTCATCTGTTGTAATCGGTTTATTTGATCTTGTAATTGTTTAGACATTTCTTCCTCTGTCATAAGTATGTTCTCCTTTTTTGGTAAATAGGTATTTCCCTATTAAAGGTATTGTAAAATCCTTTACGGTAAATTTATTAACGTTAAATAATTTTAATTATAATAAATAGAAAATATTATATAGAAAGATACAAATATAGTAGGAGAAATATGTAAATATAATAGGATATAGATAATTATTCGAAATGGGGGATAATAAATGAAAAAGAACGATAAATTAATTGCAGTGTTAGGTGTAGCTATATTAATTTTAGCTGCCATAGGAATATATTATTGGGCTGAGGAACCGGTATTTAAAAAAGCTGAAGTGGAAGATTTTTTTGCTGTTACAGGAGTTATGAAAGATGTACCAGAGGCAATAGCTGTATCTGATAGCTGTCCTTTCTATGCATTAATTGCTACACCTATTGCAATCAATTACGATTCTGAAGGATATCAAAATATTATACCATTATATATTAAGAATTTTAAAGAGCCCTCCCGTGCAATTGAAAGAACTATAGATATTATTGGAATTTCAGTAGATGAAGAAGTTAAAGATGGAATAACACCAAAAGAACTCTCTTTAGATTATGCAAAGAGATTTTGGAAAAGCAGCGATGGAGCTTTACTCATAGAATATACACAGGAGGGTTATAATCTTGGTGTTCTAGCAACACCTCTTGCGTCATACTTTTCAATCCCTGTTATTGTATGCGATGAAGTGGATGCTGATATAAAAGAGGTTTTAGATAATTTAGGAGTTGAACGTACAATCGTATGTGGTGACCTTGAAGGCTATGGCGATATTTTAAAATTTGAAGATCCTAATGATGTTGTCAATGCGTCTATTAAAATAGTTAAAGAAAAATTTGATGAGTTAGATTATATCACAATAACTAATCCAATTGATATACATGAACCCGAGGTGAGAGGTTCAATATCACAGGAGTGGGAAGGAACAATACAAGGTTTTAGCCTATTGCCCTCTCAGATGAAAAGTTTTTTAACAAATTTCATAACTGCCTTTACTGGGTCTACTGCTATTAAATTAGGAGAAATTAAAATTCCTGAGGACTATAAATATGCCCTAATTAAATTTGATGGAATTGCTGAATATAAGGGTGATGAAGATCCAAATGATTTTGGAAGTAGCGTTGCTTTTGAGGTTTCTGGTGATTACGAAATCTTTGGCAGCGGTTTGGGTACAACTGCAGGAATACCAATTCGCGATAATGAGGGATATATAATAGAAGACCGGGTTTATTCTGAGAATGTCGTCTATGATTTAGGTGGAGAAGAATTTAAAATCTCAGCAAAAAAGGCAGTATTGTTTGTTTCCAGTGCAGCTGATGTTAAAGTGAAAGTTGTTATTGAAAATTTAAGTGATCCGCTTTACCCCATGATGAAAAAATTATCTGCAACTGCACCATATCTTACCGCATATCGTCAGGGAATAATTTTTGGTAAACCAGAATTTGCCTTTGTTGCTGATGATCATATAAGGACTGAGAGAGATGAAACCTGTCCTGGGGTATATCAAGTTCGCTCGAATCACGCTCTACAATATGCTTGTAATAAGCATATATTTGATATACATGATCAAATCAACGATCTTCTTGCAAAACTTGCTGGGATTGATCTCACGGGACTTGGATCTCTTAAAGAGTTAAGAGATTATTACAAAGAAGATCCAGTATACATCTGTCTTGTTGGGGGTAATGTAGTATTACCTCAATTTATTTATGACAGCTATCTAACACCTGCAGGGGACAACTTTATTTCCTTAAAATATGGGGTAGGTATCCCAACTGATATCATATATGGAAACATTGACCCGATACCTGATAAATGGGATATGATTACTCCCGATGTTTATTGGGATATAGATGAAAATTTCCCATATCAAGAAAATATTGTAGGTAGGATAACTGGCTGGGACGTTCAGGATGCAAATGCTCTTATCGCTAGAACAGTATTTTACGAAGATATTCTAGATATGGAAGAATTTGATCTTTGGAAGGGAAAGGCAACAGTTCAAACTGGCTGTGGAACAGATTTCTTGAAACCTCCTATCGCTAGTCTTCTCCGTAAACTTAAAGGTAAGGATGATATTGTAAAATGGTGGTCAGGAAACACTGAGCTGACAGGAGATGGCATTCAAAAAACTGTTTTAGAACCTCTAGGATTCGATGTTTATCGTACAAAAAATACTGAATCACAAGTCAAAGGTTTTACTGATTCAGCAATTAATAAAATGGCCAGTCAAAATCTACTAAGTAGATTATTTTTTGGTAAAAGACTTACTAGGAAGATTTCCGGTGAAGAAACTGTTATAGGCGGTAAATTAATGGAGGAATGTAACATTATATTTCAAAATGCACATGGCATGCCAAATGGATATGAATTTGGAGATGCTGCGACAAATAATCTTGGTTATAGACCTATTTTATATTTACTTACTAACTGGGCGAGCCGTGCTGGCTCAAGCTTAGCATCATCTTTTAGCACTGGTTTGACCGCACATGGATCAAACAACATAAGAAACATAGAATATATGGAACTTGGTCCATCAGTTATGATCGTAGAAAGCTGTTTTGTGGGAAAAATAGATGGCATGTATCCAAAGCAAGCTTTATGCCAGGCTTCAATACATGCTGGTGTAAATGCACTAATAGCATCACCTACTGAGACTAATGTTCCAGGTGGATATCTTGAACCATATCTTGAGAGAGGATTAAAATGGGATCGCTTTAATATAATTGGAAATATTGTCAACAGATTAAACGCGAGAAAGGGAATATACCCAACACCTCACTTTGGTGGTGTTATTTATAAAGATTTCTACAACTACCTTGGACTTGATCAAGATGTAGGAACTGCACTTAGAAATGCCAGAAATTCTTATCTTCCAAAAGACTGGGATTCAACATTCAAATGGGTACCTCCACTTGCAGCTGGTGGTGTAGGGCTTAAGCCAAATGTTCCAGAACACAAATATCTAGCATATCAAGAATATTGTCTATATGCAGATCCGGCATTCAATCCATATTTACCAAATCAGTAAAGAGATAAAAATCTCTCTTTCTTTTTTTATTTATTCAATAAAACAACTTTTATAGGCTTTCATCTTCACTGTTTTCAACTATTTTGGCAACTGAAACAACTTCATCTCCTTTATTGAGTCTCATGATTGTAACGCCCATTGTATTTCGTCCTTGTATTCTAATGTCTTTTACTGGTACTCTTACCATCATTCCATCTTTACTTGTAAGCATTAATTCATCTTCATCTTTTACTTCTTTTACATATATGACTTTTCCGTTTCTCTCGTTAGTAATTATAGTTCTTACCCCTTTACTTCCACGATGTGTTTTTCTATAATCCTTTATTGGAGATCGTTTACCATATCCATTCTCAGTTACTGTTATTAGATTACCTTCTTCTCCAACAATTGCCATTGAAACAACATTGTCCTCCTTGCTCAGTCTTATTCCTATAACACCTCTAGTAGCTCTTCCCATTGGACGGGTTTCTTCTTCATTAAATCTACATGCCTGACCGTTAGCTGATGCAATCATAATTGTTTGTTTTCCATCTGATAGCTTTGTAGTAACAAGTTCATCGTTTTCATCAAGATTTATAGCTTTTATTCCATTAACCCGGACATTACTATATGCAGAAAGAGCTGTTTTTTTTATTATTCCATTATTTGTTGCAAAAACAAGATAATGTTCATCATCAAACTCATGAATTGGTATAGCTGTCTCAACAAACTCCCCCTCTTCTAGTCTTGGAAGGAGATTTATTATTGCTTTGCCTTTAGAATGTCTTGTTCCTTCAGGTATTTTATAACCTTTTAACCAAAAAGCCTTTCCATGGTTTGTAAAAAACATAATATAGTCATGAGTTGAGGTGATAAACGAGTCAACAACAATGTCTTCTTCCTTGGTTTTCATACCAACTAGTCCTTTTC
>JBHLQZ010000108.1:0-5880 GCA_048883065.1 Candidatus Thorarchaeota archaeon
TCAAGATATTAAAAATGTAACTCAGTCTTCCTTAAGAAAAGCTATTGGTTTAGTTACGCAAGAACCTTTTCTTTTTTCAGGATCAGTTATGGAGAATATCCTTTATGGTTCACCTGATGCAACAGAAGGAGACGTGAAGAGAATAGCTCAAAAAATTAATGCAGATGAGTTTATAGATGCCTTACCTAATGGTTATGAAACAGTTATTGTTGAAGGTGGAAAGAAACTATCAGCAGGACAAAGACAGATTATTACAATTGCTAGAATGATGTTAGCAAATCCTCGGATACTAGTATTGGACGAAGCCACAAGTCGTTTGGACGCTTATACTGAATCACTTGTACAAGCTGCACATTTGGAGTTATTCAAAGGAAGAACAACTTTTGTAATTGCCCATAGATTATCTACAATCAAAGATGCAGATAGAATTATAGTTATTGATCATGGAAAATTAGTTGAAAAAGGAACACACGATGAACTAATGGAACTTGACGGAATTTATGCTGATTTATATAATACATACTATATTCATCAAGGTTTAGAAAAGATAGATATTAAACTAGAAGACCTTGAACCTGAAAAACTCGAAGAAGAACAAATACACGCTCATATGTCTTCTCATACAGAGATAAAAATGAAGAAAGAGAAGAAGAAAATGCATGGAGATTAAATAACCATTATTTTACTTTTCTAATTCCTTTATTATTTCAACTAGACTCTCTAGACTCATAGTTATTGAATTTTCTTGATTTGCAATAGGTTTGTCTAAACTTTTTAGAAACTCAGATAAAGCATAAAAAACATTTAAACCTTCATAGTTTTTTAGCTTAATCCCTCTTTTATCTAGATATATCTTCCACATCTTTCTTCTAAGTTCATTGAACTTCTTTCTCCATTCCCAAATTCCATACCCCCATTCTAAGAAATTAAATTCCCAAACAGGATTCCCTATTCTAACTGTTTCCCAATCCAAAATTCCTGCGATCTCCATATTATCTAACGAGTCAATTAGAATTTGATCTTCATGAATGTCGCTATGAATAAGAACGGGTTCTAAAGATACAATATCTTGCAAACATTTTTTCAACAGAGATTTAGTTTTATCTGTTGTGAGAAATTTAAAAGAGTCTTCTTGTTCTTGTTTAATAAAATCTACTAATTTTTTGAAAGCAAAATCAAATGCTTCCTTCATTTTTGATTTTTCTAAAACACTCAGCTCCCATTGATAGATTGACTCATCAAAAATAAGCCTTTCTTTTATCTTAGTAGGTATTTCTTCTAAAGGTATTTCATGCCAAAGAGTGAAAAGCTCTGCTAGATTTTCTAACATTTTTTCTACTTTATCAAATGTTATATCCTTCTCATATTTAGAATAAGCAAATCCTCTCAGACGTGTAGCTACTGCAAACTCATAATAAGATATTTTTTCATCCTTAACTCTTTCTATTAAGAAGGGCACTGGAAGGTTTTTGTATTTATTCAATAGTTCATAAGCTGCAATTTCTACATCCAACCATTCAACACTTCTTGGATCTCGAGGAAACATAAATACTCTATCCTCTGTATACAGAATCACTTTTCTCCATCCATCAAAATTTGCTTTAATTTGTGTTGATTTAAGATTAAACCTTTTACAGAAATATTCCAATTGTTCCCAGTTTAAAACTCCATAAATACACTTATCTATAGTCATCTTCTTCTTCCTTACATTAATTTGAAGTCTCTTTCATTTAACTCTTTTTCTGGTTTCTTCGATAGATTTATTAGCTTCTCTCTATTTTATGAGCTAATGAGTAGAAGCAAGGATATTCCAAAGACTGAAGACCTAAAAGAAGAAATTAAATCCATGCATAGAAAGTGGTATGAAAATAAAATACTTTTTATAAGCAGTCTTATTCTTTGGCCTCCATTCTTTTTTGGTGCTTTAAGTTTAGGCGATTGGAAATTTATTCCTTTTGGCGAAACACAAGTATGGGGGCTTGCACTTGCACAGACTTTTATGTTTTTTATAGCAGCTGGTTTTTTTGTTTTATTATTATCATATCTATTTAACCAACTCTGGTTATTAACTCTTAGTGGACCAAAAAACGAAGAATGAATGTGTCCAATTTTACACAATCACTTTTTTAGATATTTAAGTTAATTCTAGACTAAATTTATAACTATGTGTGATTGTTTCATGTTGATGAAAAAAACGAGGAAATTTATTATTGTATTCCTTATATTATTCATCTGTCTTTTCTCATTATTTTTTTCATTAAATTCATTAGCTCTATCTGAAGCTGTAACTGACAAACCTTTAGCATTAGTAAAGATGACAAGTGATGCTTCTTTCATTGATACAGATTTGATAGTTGATAAGGACAATAGAACTCATCTTTTTGTTAGAGTTTCTTACTGGAATGGAACTTTCATTATTTTTCACATTGTGGAGAATACCCTAAATATTGTTGATAAAGATCTTTTTGGTCAAATGATTTTTGAGGCTCATTCTAATGATGATGGGGTGTATTTATTTTACTCATATAGCGGACCTTCTTACATTGGAACTATATTAAAAATGTATAGTTGGAAAAATGGAGATTCAAATGTAAAATTTCTTTTTTCTTCCCAAGAATTCTTGAACCAATTGACTATAATTAATGATGATAATTGCTTTCATATAATTTACGCAAATAATTATAATGAAACTCATTCTTTTGTTTTCCATGGGAAGTATTACAGTGATGAAACCTATGTATATACAATTCATTTTATTCCATTTATATTCTATAATATTGAATCGTTTGTGATTTTGAATGAACAACTCTTTGCATTGCATTTATATCAATATTATAATGATTCAACTCAAGAAAGTACTCTTCAAATTACAGTATTTGGGATAACTACAAATGATTATTTTAATTCAACAATTATAAACAGTAATTTAGATTGGGTTGAAACTAAACTTGTTGTAGGGCAAGATAATTTATTTCATTTATCTCTACTTACTTATGGTAATTTTTATTCAGTAAGTTTTGGTATAAATGAATCAGTCTCTTTTTCTTCTTTCTTAGTAACATCGATAGATTTCTTTTATGGGGAATATGATGCATATAGTTATATCAACAAAACTTTCTATGTATTTAGCTCAACATCTAGAATTTTTTATCTTGAAGACAATCCATTTAATCAACAGTTCAGCATTACTCCTAAATTTGAAATCGTGACTGTAGATAATCAGAGTTTAACAGTCGATAAAGTTGTTGTATCGGGAGGAGTAGAATCATATGAACATTACTCAACTGATGCTTATATGTTTGAAAATGGTTCATATATATTTAGTTACACAACCTTACTTAGTAAAAAACAAACTGCATCTTATCGAATAATAGGAAAATCTATTATCGCATTGCACCTATATTCTGATTTGATTATATACCTCCCTGAAACACCTCTGATGCTCAATGTAGAAAGTCTTTCAGTAATTGCATTCTTTTTCACAAGATATTGGTATGCCTTTGTTGTTCCAATTACAGTTCTTGGACTTATTTATGGAGTTTTCTTTAGAAGAATAAACAGAGGATTATCAAAGCTCAAGATTTTTCTTTTAAGACCCATAATCCCAGATGCTAAGAATTTCAAATTGATATTATTAAATGTCTGGTTATTCATCCAAAATGCATCTACACTGATAATTACTCTTTGGAAATCTAATAAAAAACGATTAGTTATCAGTCTGCTTGGGTTTACAATATTAACAACAATTATTATCACTAGTACCACATTGTTTGACTCTAAGAGAAGCACCTTAGTATTTGATTTTCTTAGTAACTTCGATGTAGCTAATAATAACCAAGAATCTATTTACTTTGAGATTCCTATTGATCGATTTTCGACGTTCCCCTCAGGAATCATCAATCCTGACATAGTTCAATTCGCTTTTGAAAGAATCGAACATACAATTCAAACTAGAACTGTTCTATTATCACAAATCGCTACAAATTTCCAGTATTCCTTGAGCTCTTCTCTTATTGGTTTTAATTTATCAGGTTATCTTACACATACAAGATATCTAGGTTATGTTGGTTATTCAAGTAATTATTCTGAAGTAATGGCAACCTTCTTGCAAGAAGGATCTTTACCAAATAAAGAAAATGAAACAATAATCTCCACTCAATTAGCAATCAATCATGAAATTGATATTGGAGATACAGTTGTTATAAATGCTACATCTGATGTATTGTATTCTGCTGATTCTTTTGAATTAAAAGTTGTTGGCATATATCTCCCTCCTAGTTATCAACATTTACTTCAAATTTGCAAGAATCACGATTTACCTTATGATCCAATCAGTTTTATAGTTTCTGAAACAAATACAAATTTTATGGTTCAAACAGATTATTTCTTGTCAAATTTAGGGAACATTTCCAACTTTGATTTTAATATGTTTTGTAGAATTCAGTTTCAATATGATTTTAGTCAATTTCAAGCTGAAGGTATATATCAATTAAATGAAGAAATAGAAGATCTTGAATTCCTAAATCCTCACTCTTTTCCTTTTTCTTCTGGAGGATCATGGTTTTTCTTTAATGAATTCAGTTATGCTTTGTTTTTACTAGATAGCGCAGTAAGGACTGTTCAATTCCTTATACTTTTTCTATCCATTCCAATAATGTACCTTGCTTGGTTTTTAATTTTTGAAGTCAATGAGTTGTTTGGTGCAAGTTTTGAACAAGAAATTCAGATTTTACAATCAAAAGGAGTTTCAACAGGAAATATTTCTTTTATTTATTTGACTATGAAAATTTTTGAGGTTATGATAGCAACAGCTCTAGGTTTCTTATTAACACTTGCATTAATTCCACCTTTAATGAGTATAGATAAATTTCTCAGTTTCAAATCAACAATCACTGTCATCAATCTATCAAGTTTACCAATCGCAATGAGTATTGCTTTTGTACTTTTACTTTTTATCTCTCTGCCAAGAATAATTAAGCTGTCAAAAACAAAAATAAAAGTAGAAAAACCTCCAAGGAAATTTGTACAATTATTGAAGACTTTAAGACTTCATTATCTTCTTATTATCTTGTTTGGAGCTGGTATAATTGCATTATCATACTGGTTATTTTTCTCTTTTGGAGGATTTTTCCCTGATTTCGAGAGCAATGTTATACTTCTAGTTTTTGTTTACCTTATGGGGATTGGAGCAATGATTGTTCTCTTAGGACTTGGATTATTTCTAAGAGACTTACATAAAGTTTTTTTGATTATCTCCAGTAAAATCTCATGGAAAGCAAGTAAATCTAAATTTTCTTTCTCATTGGTTGATGTTCGATCAGATGTTAGTCTTTTTAATAATTCCTTCATGACGTATGTAATAATAATTGGAATCATCATGCCTTTTATTGTGTCTCCTTTAGCAATCCAAAATAGAGTTCAAGTAGAGTCACTTTTTGCAGGAGGGAGTGATCTATTCATAGGAGATTGGAATAGTTCAGATTTGAGTATACTGCCAAAATTGGCAAACTATGAAGAGATTATGAGTTTTACAAATATTACAATATATCAAAATTCATATGGATTAAACCAGATAAATACATTAGTTCTTAATAAAACGGAAGATTATATATCAACTTCTTATGAACCTCCAGAATATATATTTCCAGATTGGAAACAGCAAATAAATAAGTTAGAAGAAAACCAAATGATGCTTGTTTCTACCTCTTTCTATCTATATATGGCTAGAGAGGAGAACTCTTTTGTTTTTGATGGACCATCTTTTGATGTTTCTTTTGATATTGGAAGTGTTTTTGTATACTTTCCTATTTTTCTCACTGAGGGATCATATCACTCTTACTACGAGCATCATATTGTGACAAATAAAGAAAATTATTTACT
>JBHLQZ010000109.1:0-5794 GCA_048883065.1 Candidatus Thorarchaeota archaeon
ATGTGTATTAACAAATAGTCTGTTAGCTTGGGGAATGGAAGCTTTTGCAAATCTTCTAGAAGAGATGAATAGAACAGAGGGAGCTTATGAACTTCGAGAGAACGTTGACCGCATTTGGCATAGTCTTCTAAGATATAGCTGGAATGAAAAAGATGGTTTGTTTTTTAATTTAGAAATGAAAAAGGGAGGTTTTGAGCAAATAAAAGTTAACACAATAAGTTCACTTATTCCTTTATTATTAGATATACCGTCTGACATTAAGAATATGTTAGTTGAGCACATTACAGATAAAACAGAGTACTGGGCAAAATATCCGATTCCAACGGTATCAATGACAGAAAAATCATTTGATCCTTCAAATAACTCATTATTATGGAGAGGTCCTACCTGGATAAATACAAATTTCTTCATTTGGCTTGGATTAAGAAAACATAAAGAAAATAAAATCGCAGATGAGCTAGCAAAAAGAACAAATGAACTTGTGAAAACATCAGGTTTTAGGGAATTCTATAATCCTTTAACAGGAAAAGGGGGAGGAGCAAAAAAATTTGGATGGTCAACTTTAGTACTTTTAATGGAAAAAGAATGGAAATACTAATTAGGCAGATGTATTGCTATTTTGCAAACTTCTCCACCGTTCATAACAGTCTCAAGAACCTCAACTTCAACTGGTTTTTGCAAAATCTCTTCCCATATTGCTTTGTAGAAACCTGCACCACAATAACAATGAAACATTGGTAATTCATTATCTTCTTTATCCATTACTTCTCTAATTCGAGGACAATGACAAAATAAAGCACGTTTTTTCAGAGAATCTGATTCTTCAAACCAATCTTTAATAAAAGCACTTTTAGGGATTTTTGTTGCTATAATCGTTTTTCCTTCTAATCTACCTGCCATTCCCATATCTCTCTTGATAATCTCATCTTTATATTTATCTTCTATATTTAAAGAATCAAGAAACGTTTCAAAAAACTCTTGGAGTTTCTGATGAGTCATAACAAGATCTTTTGTTTCAGCATAGAAATTCCTAAATTCCTTAAGGTTTTTTCTTGGGTATTGACACGCACAACCTGTTAAAATGCTATCTCTTGTTTCATTATCTACAAGAGAATCTAATTTAGATAATGCATTTTTTGTCCATTGAAATACTTCTTCACGATTTGTTTTTGAAGAAATATGCTCACTTCCTTTCATTATTTCATGTTTAATTTCTTCATCAACTTCATCATCTAAACACATAGAGAATACTCTTAACCAGTACTTATCAAAATCAAAATCTTCAGACATATCTTTCATTCTACAAAATCATTAGATATTTATAAAAGTTTAATTTCTTAACAATGATGTCAGAGCTTTCTCTTGAAGTTGTAGAATTTGACCCATCTGATGCAACTGATAAGATGTTTGATATTTATTTAGATATTTTTGATGAATGGTTGCTTGAAATAAATCCTAAAGATAAACTTGAGTCAAGAGAAGCTCGCAAAAGAAAAATCAAAGATCCAAATCCAAGAAGAGGTTACACTAGATGGTTGTTCTTCAATAAGGAACTGAATTCAGAAAAAGCTGTTGGTTATGGTATTCTTCGATATAAAACTAAATATCATCCAAATTATGAGGAGGATAAAACGATTGGAACATTTTATGTTTATGTTTTGAATGAATTTCGAAGAAAAGGAATTGGAAAAGAGATATTGAAAGTAGTTACTGCAAGAGCAGAAAAAATGAATCTTACAATCCTTCAGAGTCCAGCATCTTTGCAATCTGGTCAAGAATTTTATAAACATTTCAATGGTTTTGTTGCATTAGAGAATTCAGAAAATAGATTATATTTGTCGGATGTAGATTGGAAACTTATGGAATCTTGGAAGAAGCAAGGCTCTATCTTATCAAAAAAAGAAAGTGTCACTCTGCAATCATTTGAGAGAGTACCTGAAAAAATGATTAAAGAATTTGTGGAAATTTACTCAGAAACAATTAATCAACAACCATTTGGAGAGCTAGAAGGCAGGTTTAAAGTAACTATTGAATCAAGAAGAAGAGATGAAGAACATAACAAGAAACAAGAATACATATGGTATACAATTACAACGGTTGAAAAGAGTGGAAGAATCAGTGGTTTAACTGAAATACTTTACAATCTTGAAACACCTTTTAGAGTAGAGCAATTACTAACAGGAGTCAAGGAAGAATTTCGAGGTCGGGGATTAGGGAAATGGTTGAAAGCTGAGATGATTTTACATATAAAAGAACACTTTCCACAAGTTGAGTTTATTTCAACAGGAAATTTTGATACTAATGCTCCAATGCTTTCAATTAACAATAGAATGGGATTTAAATCACATATTTCTTATAAAAATTATAAATTCAAACTAAATGAATTGAAAAAACTACTGAAGTAGATAAAAAGAGTAACACTTCTTTTGAAATAAAGTTAAAAGTTCAAATGAGATAGTAGTAGTGGTTTCTATGAATGAGATATCTGTTTGCTTAACATTTGATTTAGATGCAGAAAGCGCTCAAGTTAGACAAAAGGAAAATCCAGTCAGAGTGTCTAAAGGGCAATTTGCAATACAAAGAGGAATGCCAAGAATACTCTCTTTATTAAAAAAATATGATATTCAAGCAACATTTTTTGTTTGTGGTTGGGTTGCTGAAACTTATCCGAGTACCATTAGTGATATTCTCATCAGAGAAAATGAAATTGCAGCCCATGGATATATGCATGAGTATCTAGATAAATTATCTATAGGAGTTGAAAAAACAATTCATGAAAGTACGAATAAAGTTTTAGAAGAGATGGCTGGAAAAATTGATGGCTTTAGAGCACCTTATTGGATTCTATCTAATCATACATTGAGTATTATAACAGAACTAGGTTACATCTATGATTCTTCATTGATGAATGAGGATAGACCTCATACTTATACTATACCAGAAACCAATAGAAGAATAGTTGAGTTTCCTGTAGAGTGGTATTTGGATGATTGGATTTTATTTGAAGAGAAACAACTTAATCCAACAGCTGTTTTTGATATATGGAAAAGCCAATTTGATGCCTTGATTGAAATTGAAGATATTGAAGAAGATCGATGTGTTTTCACTTTAACTTGTCATCCATGCTGTATAGGTCATGCTTATCGTCTTAATGTTCTTGAACGTTTGATTAAATACATGATTTCTAAAAAAGCAACTTTCTCTAAAATGAATAAAGTAGCTGCTGATTTCTTCTTTTAATTCATCTATATCATTTATAAATAAGGTAAATCTACAATCCATGTGAAAACTCAAGACAAAGATTCCTATGGTATAGGAAAAATAGATCCAAGGATAGCTTACAAAAGAGCTCTTTATCGAGGTTGTGGTTTTTCCATAGATGATTTACAGAAACCTATAATTGGGATAGCAAATTCTTTTACAGAAATAAATCCTGGACATATTCACTTAAACAAACTTGCAGAATTGGTAAAGAAAGGTGTTCAAGAAGCTGGTGGAACACCTATGGAATTTAATACTATTGCAATTTGTGATGGTATTGCAAATAGCGGTACTAAAAGTAAGTATGTTCTACCTTCTCGAGAAATAATTGCTAATAGTCTAGAAAGTGTTGTTCAATCTCATGGTTTTGATGGTTTAGTTTGTCTATGTTCATGTGATAAAATTATTCCAGGAATGATCATGGGAGCAATAAGATGTGATTTACCAACAATTTTTGTAACTGGTGGTGTTATGAAACCTGCTGATATTCCTGGAATAGGTAAAAAAGTTACATCTGATATAAAAGAAGCAATAGGAGAGTATAATGCTGGAAAAATCAAAGAGGATGAATTTGAATTAATCATTGAACAAACTTGTTGTACAGGAGCTTGTAATATGATGGGGACTGCGAATACAATGGCTTCAATTGTTGAAGGAATGGGGCTCTCTTTACCAAATTGTGCAATGACACCAGCTATTTCTGATGAAAGAAATCAACTTGCATTAACATCTGGAAAGAGAATTGTTGAGCTTGTAAAAGAAGGTGTAAAAATCAAGCAAATACTAAAAGAAAGAGTAATTGAAAATGCTATTCGTCTTGGATTAGCTATTGGAGGATCAAGTAATATGGTTCTCCATCTTTGTGCTATTGCAAATGAACTTGAAATGAAATTAATTCATGATGATTTTGATGAGTTTTCTAGAACCACTCCTCTAATTGTTAAATTAAAACCTTCATCTGATATTGATTTATTGCAGTATCATGAAGCTGGTGGGATTCAAGCAACAATAAAAGAGTTATTACCAATTCTTCACTCTGATGAAATAACTGTTAGTGGAAAAACTCTTTCACAGATTGCTCAAGAATATTCTATAAAAGAACAAAACATTATCCATTCATTATCAAAACCAATATCTGAAGAAGGAGGACTAGCAGTTCTTAAAGGTTCATTAGCTCCAGATGGAGCAATAGTTAAACAATCAGCTGTTCATCCTAAAATGATGAAATTCACTGGACCCGCAAAAGTTTTTCAGAGTGAAGAAGAAGTGAAAGATGCTCTTCTTGATAAGAAAGTTGTTCCGGGAGATGTTCTCGTAATAAAATATGAAGGTCCTAAAGGTTCTCCTGGAATGAGAGAATTATCACTACCTGCAGCTATTTTAGTTGGAATGGGATTGGGTGAATCTGTAGCAATGATAACTGATGGAAGATATAGTGGAGCGAGTAGAGGTCCTTGTATAGGTCATGTTTGCCCAGAAGCTGTGGAAGGAGGACCAATTGCTTTTGTTGAAGAAGGAGATATTATTGAAATTGACATCCCCAATAGAATACTTAACATAAAAGTTGACCAAGAAGTACTTGAAAAAAGGAGAAAAAAGTGGCAGAAACCAGAGAAGAAATTCAATAAGGGTATTCTTAACATCTATCCTGAGATTGTTTCAAGTGCAAGAAAAGGTGCTGTTTGGGAAATATGATCCGTTCAGAAATCATACTCTTCTTCAGCTAGAGGTAAAACTGTTTGTCTTTTAGGTGTGTATGTGTGTGCAAAAGATTTGTTAATTAACAGCAGTTTTTTGATTTCTTGGGAAATCGGATGTGTTCCTAATATTAATTTAGCTATTCCTCTTTCTTGACTGGTTCCAACAAAACCTTGACCCGTTACCCTAGTTCTAAGAACTTTATTATCTTTAACAGTGAAGGAATGATTTTCACTGAATTCTTCTGTCACATCTGTCTTAGGTACTTCTAGTGTGAGGATGAGATTTCCTTCATGTTTCAGAATACACTTTGATGAATTATTATAATCTTCAAAAGTGATGTCAGCAACAAATTTGGGATACCCGAAAAGGTCAGCCCCTAATTCTCTAGCTCTCTCCGTAGTTACTGGTAAATGGATAAATTGAGAACCAATATATTCTTGATCTTTATCTTTAAATTTCAGAGGATAACCTATACCTATCTCATTATATGGTTCCAAAGCAGATATATGCTTGTATTCATATGCTACTACAAAAATAAATGAAATCCCAGGAAATGGTTTAATTAATTTCATTTTCTTTGTTGGAAGATATTTCTTCAATTTCCGTGATGATGCAGGAAAAATAGCTGAAAAACTTCGAGTATCAAAATATTTTGCTGGTATTTCTCCTTTTTCTCCTTTGAAATCTATTTCTTCATACTTAAATTTTTTAAAAAAATCTTTATCTAATTCCATGAAATGTAGTATTTCACTCCATATTTATGAATTTATTCCCATGAAACTTTATGGTTTGTCTAATACATCATTTAATTTTACTTCTTGGGAATCATTTC
>JBHLQZ010000110.1:0-5736 GCA_048883065.1 Candidatus Thorarchaeota archaeon
TTATTATTCCAAATAGGTACAATTAGCTTACTGATTTTTTATGATTCTATTTCATTTCTGGTTTCATTATCGCTAGTAATAGTTTCTTTTGCACTATCCACTCTAGCTCTTTTCATGTTAAATCAAAAAATTGCGAAAATAATGGCAGAGAAAAATGAGATAAAATTGAGTGGCACTAAAAAAAATCTGTTACCTTTTCTATTTATTCATGGATTACACATAATCATGGTAGCTTTAGTATCGGGTGTTATATTCTTCATGGTAAGGACTTCTATAATAAGCGAAAAACTCCCACCCTCTATCTATGCTTTTGCTTTTCTTTTAATATTGATTTTATCTATTATATCTCCAACTTTCCGAATTGCTAAAATTCTTGCATCAGTAAGAGATTCGGGTATTTTTCAGACTTTGTATGATTCGTTACAATTTCCAAAAATTAGCTTAAAAAGAAATCTAGAAATTTCTGTTCTTACATTTCTTATACCTCTATCTATAATACTTGCTAGTTTAAATCCTCTGTTAAATTTTATGGGATCTATCTTCTCCTCAAGTCAAAATTCTCTTTCCAGCATTGATGTCTTCATCTTTATTTCAGTATTATTAATAATAACAGTCAGTTTCGCTTTTTTCAGTTTAAACGATATTAAAGCGACTCTTCACTATGAAAAACTTATCCAGCAATATATTGATCCCCCAAGCTTGGAATGGATAAATAGTAATCAAGATGACTTAGACTCTGATTATAGAATTCAATCAAAATATCTCACTGATGATTTTCAAGAAACATCAATTTCAAATAGAGAAAGAAGATGTCCTACATGTTCAGCTGTTTTAGTTGAAGGAGCAGAATTTTGTACAGATTGTGGAAAAAAAGTAGTAATTTAAATGGAATTACTCCAATTTTTCAACTATTTTTTTAATAATCTTCTGCATGGTTTCTAATTTATTTTCTATCTTCTCAACCTTTGATGATAATTCGTCGAATTCTTCTTTAGAAACAGAATCCCTACTTACTTCTACTGATATTTTCTCTGTTTCTTTTGTATCAATTATGCCTTCTGGTAATTCAGGTTGAACTAGATCTTTAACATTGTTAGATTCTAGTAACTTGAAAGATAGGTATTCAAAGGTTTCTTGTATGTTTTGACCTGTTTTTGCACTTGTTTCACAATAATAGAAACTAATACCTGTCTCAGAACTTAAGCGATTGCAAAACTCAAGAGCCATTTCTCTTGATACTCTTCTCTCATCTATTAGATCTATCTTATTTGCTATAATAAAATAAACAAGAATACCATTATCAGATCCTTTAATTGCTTCATCTATCCAATTCTTTAGATTAGTCATTGTTTTGGGATCTTGACAGTCAAATACCATTAAACCAGCAGTAGCTCCTTTGTAAAAAGTTCCTCTTACTGCTTGATAACTTTCTTGTCCTGCTAAATCCCAAATCTGATAAGTAATTTGATTTTCGCCAACATCTATTTTTTTTGATGCAAAATCTGCTCCTATTGTTTTAAGATAATCAGATGAGAATCCTTTTCCCATATATTGTTCTCTAATTGATGTTTTTCCAACAGCTCCATCCCCCGCTAAAGCAATCTTAAAATTCCACTTTACCAATGTAATTCACCATCTATACATCTTTATATTTAGATAATTCTTCTTCTAACTCATCTATTCTGGATTGTAACTCAAGGATTTTTTTCTGAAATGTTTCTCCCACTTCTGTTTGAGTCTTTTCAAAGTGTTTTTTTGCGTCTTCTAGTTCTTTTTCCATTTTAGCTCTATCCTCTCTTGTTTTAGTTATCTCTTCACTTTCTCTTGCTTCTTGAACAGCTTTTTTCATCATCTCTTCTATACTCCCAGAAGAAATATCATATTTCGAAGAAACCATAAGTTTCATTGCCTGAATCTCTTCAGCAGTAAGAGTAGGTCTTTGTTTCATTAAGTCCTCTACTTTCTCATTCAGTACTTTCTTATCAATAACCAAATCTGATATTTGAGCTTTTAATTTTCGATTTTCATCAGATAATTGAGTAGAATTACTTAACTCTATATCTAAAGACCTTCGGAGATGAACCAAATCATCAGTACCTTCGCCAAATTCATTGACATATCGAGTTAGCTTTATCAGGTGTTCTTTCATCATTGGGTGTATAATCTCCCAATAATTCACTATTTCTCTTTCAATATCTTTCAATCGCGAATCTTTCTTATCTGGAGGTAATTTGACAAAAACAGGATTCTCTACATTTATTGTAGGTAAATATTCTGGAAGGTAGTCAAAAATTGTTTCCCCTTTGTATTTTTTTGGTTTAGACATTGATTCACCAAAGATAGGAAAAAGCATTCAAAGATAAACCTTACGAAAAAGGAAAAAATCTCAAGAAAGTAAAATTATTATTTTTTACTTCTCAAAGGTTTGGGGAGAAGCTTTCTGTCAAGACTTAAAGCTCCTTGCATCAATTTTCTATCAAAAATCGTTTCACCAAATTTTAAATAATTTTCAATGATCTTATCTACTGTTTTATCCTTTATTCCTTTATTACTCAATGTTTTTTTTAAGAAAATGCTTGCTATCTTCTTTCTTTTCCGTTTTTTCCTTGAATACCAGTAAAATTTTATTTTTACCGCTAATCCATAATATAGAGTCAAAACAGGATTAAATATAGAAAATATTCCCATTTGGTCACCTTAACTTAAGATATGTCTCTAATCTGTCTTCTTGAGCATAGAAGCGAACTTATCCACATTTGCAGAATACTCGCATAGTATTTTTTCTGCAGCATTCTTTGATATGCCTTCATCTCTCAGTTTTTTATATATCTTAATAATTGAATCCGCAAAAGTTTCTGCTACATCTACATTATATATTGCTCCAAGGAATTGTTCAACAAGAGTCCCTATTTCAGAAGATAGTGTCTTTACAATTTCCTTTGTTCGTGATAAATCCTTGATTGATTCCTTTTGATTATTTATCGCAGTATCATTAATGTGTTTCTTACTCTTCTTACTGCTATAGGTACTATTAGACACAAAACCACCATATCTAATTTGTACCATACTTAGAGTGTTTAAAACATTTCCTCTTTGGGCTATCTAATCACAAATTTAGGAAGTAAAGGTTGTAGACTGAAAATTAAGAGGTTTTACTAAATTATGACTGTTGTGGTTCTTCGATTTCTTCTGATTTTGTCAATTGAATTGAAGCATAGATGAATCTTTGAATTACTGTGATTACACAGAGTCCTGTTAAAACCATATAACCAATTGAGAAATAAGAAATACCCTCACCCGCAATATAGTATATAGGATTAACAAATCCTTGATTTGGTACAAGAAGAGAGATAAAAATTAGAATAATTATTCCCAACCATCTTTCTCCTCTTTCCATGATACCTACAGCCATTCTCTGGATCCCCATACTTTCTCCTTTAGCACGAACATAACTAACCATAAGAGCTGATGCTACCATTATTGTTCCTGTAACTCCATCCACTGGTTCACTCCAGATGATGCCTACAAATACTGCAATATCACTTACACGATCTATAACGCTATCCAAAAACGATCCTTTCTTTGAATCAACTTTCAAATATCGCGCTACTCCTCCATCTATAAAATCCATTGCACCTCCGATCCAGAGGAGAACAAATGCTACTAGAAAATTATCTAAAGCAAGAAAAACACCTGCTGCAATTGAAAGTAATAATCCTAGTACTGTAAAAACTGTGGGGTGTATACCTAATCTCGCAAAGAAGATTATTATTGGTTGAGCAATCTTCGTTAGTGGTTCTCGTATCTGGGAAATCATTCTTTCAAATAATGATTATTGAATGAGTTTTTTAAGCTTTCTATGCGTTTTTCACTAGAAAAATCTTTTTTTATATAAGAATTAGATTAATCTTTAATTTTAGGAGAAGAAAATAAAAAACTACTTAGAAAAAATAAAAAATATTCTGAAATCAAGAAATATCAGATGAAAGAATTTCCTCCATTTCGTCCATCTTTATTAGTATAATTCTCTTATTCCTTCTTTTGTTAGTATCACTAACCATATCATAAGAATTTTGTGAAAATCTATTCCCTATAATTATAGCACCATCACACTGCATTTCATTTATTTGATGTTCTGTCCTAATTATGGTGTTTGTTCCTATACTCTTCTTCCAATGAAAAGCAAAAACTGCAAATTTTTGGTCTTCATTCTCAACAATAAATGGCAAAATTCGAGTATTAGTTTCTAATTTTATACTCCCCAGCTTCTTAACTTCACCATACCTATCCAAAAACTTCCCCACTTTATCTTGAAATACTAAATTCTCCATCTTATTCGTAAGAGATTTATTGTCGGAATATTTGATTATTGGTAAGTCTAAAGTATTACGCTACTATGCAAAAACTTCCTAATAGACAAATTGAATCATCTATCTCTCATTTTAAGGCCTTCGTCTTTATCTTCCTCTTCTTCTGATTCTGAAGGAACTGAATGTTTATAACTAGACCTCATTGTTAATAGGATAATACCAAGACCAAGAATCCCGAGCGCAACAATAAGTATGTAATTAGTACCACTTAAAGCTGTATATGCTAAGATAACGAGAATAACACCTGCTCCAATGAAGAGGAAGATGACTACTGTATATATGAGATTAAATCTTGGTCTTTCCATTAAAGATGGTTTTCTTTCAACCTCTTCTGATGGTTTCTTTGAGTTAGTTTTTTTTGAGTTCATTATTTGTCACATCTATTCAAACAAAATGAAGAATAAAGACATTTTACCAATCAAAGAAAGGCAAATATCCAGAAGCTGCCCAAACTATTGTCCAAATTGCTATAGTTGTCAAGAAGTATTGAAACACTGCTGAAGTAAAATATGATCGGACTTTTATTCCAAGTTCTTTGTTTCTTAGATAGAGAAACCATGCTGTAGAAATTGCTAAGAAAACTAAAAGCATTGTAAGCACTGCTGGCCATGCAGTGAAATTTGTTGCTCCAAAAATTATACCAATGATGAATCCTATAATAACTTTGGACCAATAAACATGATCCATTCTGGGCATTTCCTTAATTCTTTCCCAAATATTCTTCGGATTCAAATTATTTTTAATACGATCAAATATTTTATTCATGTTAATATTCAAATTCAATCACCAGTGATATATATGAAGACGTCATTATCCAGTTTAGATATAGCTGCATTAGTAGCAGAATTACGCCCAATGATTGTTAATAGCTGGATTAACAATATTTATTCAATCGGGAAAAATCGAGTTATATTAAGGTTTCGTAAGACAACAGAAAGCCCTTTTGAATTGGTTTTTGAACTTGGGAAGAGATTTCATGTGACTAAGTATTTTCGTAAAAAACCTACAACACCTAATAACAAAATCCTTTCATTACGAAAGCATATAAGGGATTTACCAGTAAAAGATTTTTATCAGAGAGATTTAGATAGAGTTATTGTTTTTGAGATTTCATATAAAGATGGATTTTATAAATTAATTCTAGAGCTATTCGGTGAGGGGAATATTATACTTGTTGGACCCAATAATAAGATAATTCTTGCTTATATTTACAGGAGAATGAGAGATAGAGATGTTCATCCTGGGAAAGAATTTAATTTTCCCCCTTCCTCTGAGTTTAATATTCTATCAATAACAAAAGAAATTTTCTTTGACAAATTATCAAAATCAAATGGTAAGGTGGTTAATTTTCTAAATGAGATAATGA